>NZ_JBWHYQ010000069.1:0-375 GCF_056322905.1 Lysinibacillus sp. G1-3 | reverse complement strand
GCCTTCCTTACCATGTGTTTGATATGTTTTCTTCCAACGGCTAATTGCACTTTTAGCTTTCTTAATTCCTATCAGCTCTAAGTCAAATCCCGCTTCTCTGAAGATTTGGACTGGACCTTTTCCTTGTAAATTTTCCTGAACAGCTTTCAATTTAAAGTCGGCTGTATATTGAATTGAGCGGTCGGATACTGAGGCGACATTCGGATTCGCTTCAATTTGTCTGCGTTGATGTTCGTTAAAAATTATTTTACTCATGATGTTCTCCCGTTCATAAATGGTATGGTTAGTATAACGGGGTTTCCAAACATTGAAAATAGAAAAACCCCGAATAGGTCCACTTTTTTTAAAGTGTCCACTATTCGGGGTTCAGTTCAA
>NZ_JBWHYQ010000068.1:0-379 GCF_056322905.1 Lysinibacillus sp. G1-3 | reverse complement strand
GCAGTATGCTGTAATGATAGTAACTTTTTCATGTATTTCACCTCCCGCCAGAGTGAGAAATATTCAATCCGGTTACATTAATTGCCACAGAAGTATAAACTAATAGTACTGATATTATCACAGCCTAGGCTCACTGATGATTTTCCTTTTAGTAAGACAACTTCTTTATCAAGTGCAGTGTGCTGTAATGATAGTAACTTTTTCATGTGTTTCACCTCCTTCTAGAGTGAAAAATATTTACATCAATTACCGCAGAAGTATAAACTAATAGTACTGATATTATCACAGCCTAAGCTCACTGATGATTTCCCTTTTAGTAAGACAACTTCTTTATCAAGTGCAGTATGCTGTAATGATAGTAACTTTTTCATGTATTTCA
>NZ_JBWHYQ010000067.1:0-422 GCF_056322905.1 Lysinibacillus sp. G1-3 | reverse complement strand
AGACGATGAGGTAGATAGGTTCGAGGTGGAAGTGTGGTGACACATGGAGCTGACGAATACTAATCGATCGAGGACTTAACCAAAATGTTTGAAACATTCAATGCACGTTTATCCAGTTTTGAAAGAATAAGAAAGTTTTTTTGAAAAAAGCTTGCAATTATAACAAAATGTGTTATAATAAATCTTGTCTTTAAAAATAGTCTAGTGATGATGGCAAAGAGGTCACACCCGTTCCCATACCGAACACGGAAGTTAAGCTCTTTAGCGCCGATGGTAGTTGGGGGCTTCCCCCTGTGAGAGTAGGACGTCGCTAGGCATAATACCCAGGAGGATTAGCTCAGCTGGGAGAGCACCTGCCTTACAAGCAGGGGGTCGGCGGTTCGAGCCCGTCATCCTCCACCATTTGCCGGTGTAGCTCAGTT
>NZ_JBWHYQ010000066.1:0-431 GCF_056322905.1 Lysinibacillus sp. G1-3 | reverse complement strand
ACATTATGCCATACATTTTACATTATCTAAAAGTTTGCAATTCAATTTATTTAATTAAAATTAATCGTGCAATATAACGATATTGTTAGACTTAATAGAAATTATGGCATGCAATTTCAAATATGCTATACAATATAAAGAACAATGTGATATCATATTTAAATAATAGAAGATTAGCTTAGAGAGGTCGTAAGGCATGGATAATGAAAAAGGATTGTTAATCGTTTTATCAGGACCATCTGGAGTAGGTAAAGGTACTGTTAGAAAACGAATATTTGAAGATCCAAGTACATCATATAAGTATTCTATTTCAATGACAACACGTCAAATGCGTGAAGGTGAAGTTGATGGCGTAGATTACTTTTTTAAAACTAGGGATGCGTTTGAAGCTTTAATCAAAGATGACCAATTTATAGAATATGCTGAATATG
>NZ_JBWHYQ010000065.1:0-449 GCF_056322905.1 Lysinibacillus sp. G1-3 | reverse complement strand
GGTTCGAGGTGGAAGTGTGGTGACACATGGAGCTGACGAATACTAATCGATCGAGGACTTAACCAAAATGTTTGAAACATTCAATGCACCGTTTATCCAGTTTTGAAAGAACAATTCATTCTTTCATTAAGGGTTTCAAGATACGAGTAGTTCGAGGAAGCGATGGAGAGAGGGAAGGAGCGTACTCAAGTACGTGACTAACTGAACGACTGAAGCTGACGAAGAAATGCGACGTATATTGAAAGCCAAAGAGAGCTTCAAGACACAAGTAGTACAAGGAAGCAAACGAGTGAATGAGGGAGCGTACCTCTGTACGTGACCAATTGAACGAGAGAAGCTGACGCAGTAATACGCCGTGTATTGGAGGTCGACAATAGTCTAGTGATGATGGCAAAGAGGTCACACCCGTTCCCATACCGAACACGGAAGTTAAGCTCTTTAGCGCCGAT
>NZ_JBWHYQ010000064.1:0-451 GCF_056322905.1 Lysinibacillus sp. G1-3 | reverse complement strand
CACCAAGAGTTAGACGGTTCTGAAACAGTTGTTTCAGGTGCTTCATGTACTACAAACTCATTAGCACCAGTTGCTAAAGTTTTAAACGATGACTTTGGTTTAGTTGAAGGTTTAATGACTACAATTCACGCTTACACAGGTGATCAAAATACACAAGACGCACCTCACAGAAAAGGTGACAAACGTCGTGCTCGTGCAGCAGCAGAAAACATCATCCCTAACTCAACAGGTGCTGCTAAAGCTATCGGTAAAGTTATTCCTGAAATCGATGGTAAATTAGATGGTGGTGCACAACGTGTTCCTGTAGCTACAGGTTCATTAACTGAATTAACAGTAGTATTAGAAAAACAAGACGTAACAGTTGAACAAGTTAACGAAGCTATGAAAAATGCTTCAAACGAATCATTCGGTTACACTGAAGACGAAATCGTTTCTTCAGACGTTGTAGGTA
>NZ_JBWHYQ010000063.1:0-454 GCF_056322905.1 Lysinibacillus sp. G1-3 | reverse complement strand
AAGCAATTTATTCTGGAAAAGCTAAAACATGGAAAGATGTTAATAGTACATGGCCAGATAAAAAAATAAATGCTGTATCACCAAACTCAAGTCATGGTACTTATGACTTCTTTGAAAATGAAGTAATGAATAAAGTAGATATTAAAGCAGAAAAAAATGCTGATACAAATGCTATCGTTTCTTCTGTAACGAAATACAAAGAGGGAATCGGATACTTTGGATATAACTTCTACGTTCAAAATAAAGATAAATTAAAAGAAGTTAAAATCAAAGATGAAAATGGTAAAGCAACAGAGCCTACGAAAAAAACAATTCAAGATAACTCTTATGCATTAAGTAGACCATTATTCATTTATGTAAATGAAAAAGCATTGAAAGATAATAAAGTAATGTCAGAATTTATCAAATTCGTCTTAGAAGATAAAGGTAAAGCAGCTGAAGAAGCTGGATATGT
>NZ_JBWHYQ010000062.1:0-455 GCF_056322905.1 Lysinibacillus sp. G1-3 | reverse complement strand
TTTTTGTTTTCAGGCGATAAATTAATTAATGCTATGGTCGCAGTAGTCATAAATAGTCCAGCGGAAAATCCAGAAATCACTCTTCCTAAAAACAATAAAAACAAACTATTAGATATCAAGAATATTAAAGCGCTAAAAATTGATAGTATAATTCCTATAATTAATATATAACGTCTACCAACTCGATCAGATAAATTACCGAATATAAGCAAACCAATAATAACTCCTATAGCATATACAGCATAAATGATAGTTATTAATAATGGTGATAACCCATAAATTTCGCTATATATCGGATATAGCGGAGTTGGTATTGTCGGACCTATCATAACAATTAAAAAAGCAGATACTTCGCTAATGAAACTCGTCTTTTTCTTATGTTTTATAGTTATGTTGCTATTCATTATTCGTCACCGTCTGTCATGAAAATCACTATACAACATTTAAATGACACA
>NZ_JBWHYQ010000061.1:0-455 GCF_056322905.1 Lysinibacillus sp. G1-3 | reverse complement strand
GCTGTATATCGAATTCCATATCAAAATATATTAGGCGATACAGGTTTGTATGCATATCAACAAGTGTATCCAATTGTAGCATTAGGAATGATATTATCGATGAATGCCATTCCTAGTGCAATTACACAAAATATAGGAAAGTATCATAGTGACGAAGCATATGCAAAAGCAGTCGCTTATATACAATTAGTTGGTATATTAATATTTATTGCTATTTTTGTGTTTGCAAACAATATTGCACATATGATGGGTGATGGCCATTTAACACCAATGATTCAAGCTGCAAGTTTAAGATTTATATTTATAGGTATGCTTGGCGTGTTAAGAGGTTATTATCAATCTGCAAATAATATGACAGTTCCGGCTATTTCCCAGGTTATAGAACAAGTTATACGAGTAGGTATTATCATTGTTACTATTGTTATTTTTGTAGACAGAGGTTGGACGATATATGA
>NZ_JBWHYQ010000060.1:0-458 GCF_056322905.1 Lysinibacillus sp. G1-3 | reverse complement strand
ATCTGGAGGCGACCCTCAACAAGGAGTTCAACAAGCGCATCTCTGGCGGTGGTAAAGGTGAACAGGGACCTCTGAGCCGGGCGGACAAGCTGCGCCAGGCCAACGAGAAGCTGGCGTTCAACTTCGCGGTGGCCGGACAGGGGGCCGATATCCAGGTCACCACGGGCAACTGGAACTTCGTGTTTGGCGACAACATCCAGGCGATCCTGGACACCAACCTGGGTTCCCTGTTCGGGATCCTGACCCAGGAGTTCACGTCGACCGGGCAGGCCAAGACCACCTTTACCTTCACTCCGGCCGATCTGCCGCGCCAGTTGCAAAACCGGCTGCTGGGCCGACTGGCTGGGGTCGGCGCCGACACCACGCTGGCGGATATCTTCGGGGTGGATTACAACGCCCGGGGCCAGCTGGTGGCGCGCGATGGCGCGGCCATCGATGCACCTGCGCTGTTGCAGGAG
>NZ_JBWHYQ010000006.1:0-247092 GCF_056322905.1 Lysinibacillus sp. G1-3 | reverse complement strand
CTAATTGATTATTTACAGTTTCAATTTCGATTTCTAATAACCGATACTGACGTAAGAGCGTGGCGATTTCGTGTTGGGCCATCTGTGTTCCTTCTGTCAGTCCGATAGAGTTTTGCGCGGCTTCAATCAGAAGCTTGGCTTTCGGTAACTGTGGGGCTCTCATTCCCTTTACCTGTCGGTAAAGAAAGACCAGCTCTTCAGCTGTTTTCTCTTTAATATCTTTTGGTAATGGCGTCATTTCTAGTGTTGCAAGTGCCATCTTCCCGAAATTAGGAAAGACTTGAGTAAACTCTGGAAAGTAGCGATCAAGCCAACGAATGATTCGATTTTTAATACTAGCCAAATCCTCCGTCAATTTTGAGCGAAGAGTAGAACCAATACGAAGCTCAGCCTCAATGTCTTTCAATATACGTGGATAACTGAAACGTCCATCCTTTAATAAGCGAGCGATGACTAGTGCATCTTTTTTATCGTGCTTTGTTGGTAAGTTATCATCTAGTTCTTTCGAACGTCTTACGTGCATTGGATTCACCATGACTAGTGGGATTCCGTATTGATCTAAGAAATAGGCTAAGTTCATCCAGTAGTGACCAGTAGGCTCAATCCCTATTATTACTTCAGTTTTCTTAGCGTCCTTCATTGTTTGAAGAATCTTTTCATACAAGTTTTCAAAGCCTTCTTTCGATTGATGTACCGCAAAAGCTTTTTCTATTACTCGCCCGCGTTCATCGACAAAGCATGCGTAATGAATACGCTTGGCAATATCCATGCCGACAACGAGTGTATTTTCAGTAACTTGATTAATTTTATTATTCCATTTAAAATGCATAAAGGAGTCCTCCTTGTTTGATGATGGGTCAATGGTCGTTGACACTCATGCATCATACTAGAGGGCTCCTTTTCTTTCAAGACCTCGAACATCCTTCAAACAGGAATGCTGCTCCGTTAGTTCAATAAAGAAAAAAAGAGCTGCATTATGCAACTCAATAATCTTCAAGTAAAGCACTCCTTTAGTGCAAAAACAAACTTAGAATCGGAGGTGATAACAATAATAATAGTGCAATGGAGTCCAAATCCCTAACATCTCTGACGCCATAATAATATCGTATCCATTAGATTGCGTTGCTTTTAACGGTACATTTAAATAATCCCACATTGTTTTCATTGGTTGCATCAATTCATATCGGAATGAATCTTCATTACCATTTCCTACTAAACACTTATCATAAAATTCTAAGCTATTGATTAAGTTGATTTTTATTATTTCCACATTACCTCCTCCTATTCTAATAGCTTAGTCCTTTACGTAACGTCAATGTATAGCTTTTAATGCTTAGAATGATCTCTAATGTTGAATTTAAGTGTTTTAGCAAATATATAACCTGTTAATCCTAGTGTCGCTCTAATTCTCCTCCGGAAAAGCGCATGCACTTTAGCACCATCTATCCGCCTCATTTACTCGATATGAAGCAAACTCATCCAATCATTCCCAGCTGTCAATGAAATTCGCATGCCAGGTGCACAAAAAAACAAGCACCCAATAAAATAAATTGGACGCTTGTTTATTATACCCATACATTTAATAGGGCAATAACATTTAGTTAATGAAATCTTGAGGAATACATTCACGAACACCTGAATTTCTCAAGGAGTTAAATAAAGCTGCACCGATTCTTAATAAAACATTGGTATCAGTACCATTCTCTAAATCATAAATTACGTAGTATGCATTATCAACTGTAAAAATACATTTTCGTTCTAATTCAAATCCAGGTGGTACAGTTGGAAGATTAATAACTGGTCGAATCACAGGTGTATCTCCTTCATCTCTAATAAAATTGAAAGTTTGTTGGTCAATCTCATAGATATTAACTGGATCAATCTCTACACCTTTTTCTGGAATTGTAATTTCATCTTCAACTAATAGGAAAAAGCGTTCGTTTCGGAAATTGAAAAGACTTCTCGAGCCAATTTCAAATGATGCCATTTTATATTCACCTCCTCTTCATATATTAAGTTTATTCATATCGAATAAAGTTGTTTGGACGAAAAGGAAGGAGGAGTGAAGAATAGAAAATATTATATTATCAATACTTATAATACTCCTGGTTGTTCGTGGGATTTTATCACAGGAATTACTGTTACGAGAGATGGAAGATACAAATAACCTTCATGAAATCCTATAACAATTCCAATCTCAGATAAACCATGTATGTACTAGTATCTCTTTTGATTAAAAAAATGAAGTTATCTAATTTTACTCAAAAAGATAAGAGCCATGCTACAAATTGTAAGTAGCAAAGCTCATTATGTTGTTTCATTTACATTTAATAATTATTTATCCCTCAACAATATGTTCGAGTTCTAGGATAGTTTGTGTTGCTAATTTAAATTTCTTTAATATTGTGCCAAGCACCATTCTTTAGTTTCTTGATCGGCAAAGGATGCTTCTACACTATTTAAATAAATTATCCGATAATCTTCTTCACTTAGATTAAATTCGTTGTCAACTAAATGTATTTCTTTTTCCATTGTAGTATCTGAAACTGTTCTGTTATCCGTATTAAATGTCACTTTTATTCCATCTTTATGAAACTTATAAATCGGATGTTCAGAATAATTATGAACGGCTTTCGTCTGGACATTACTTGTTGGACACATTTCAAGCACTACCTGTTTTTCTTTCACAATCTTATAAGCCTCGGCGCAATCTTTAATAAATACTCCATGCCCTATTCTTTCAGCACCTAGCAGTTCAACAGCATCTAAAACGTTTTTTCCAATTCCTGTTTCACCGGCATGAATAGTAACTCTGTAGCCATATTTTTTAGCTAATGCAATTGGATCTACGAATTTTTCACAAAAGCCTTCTTCTTCAGATGCACATAGGTCAATTGCCACCACACCGTTTCCAAGGAATTTTTTCCCCTTTTCAACTACTTCAAATGCGCTTTCTACAGACATCGTTCTCATGCAAGACAAGATTATATTTCCCTTTATTTCGTAGCGGCTTTCAGCGTCCCTCATCCCCTCTATAACAGATTGAATAACTTCTTCAACATCAAGACCTTGTAATATATGAAGTAACGGGGCAAATCTGACTTCTAAATATTTCACATTTTCTCTTGTTGCATCCTCAAATAGCTCAAAAGTAATTCTTCTTAAGTTCTCCTTAGACTGCATAACTAAATTAGGAAGAGAAAATCTTTTTAAATACTCATCAAGGGATTCACATTCTAACGGAGCAATTAGCTCCTTTTGCAGTTCATCCTTATCAAAAGATGGTAACTGAATACCTTCCTTCTGTGCAATATCGATAATAGTTTCACCCCTTAGGCTTCCATCCAAATGACAGTGAAGTTCGATTTTGGGCAATGCTAAAAAGTTCATTTTTGTCCTCCTAAAATAAATTTTTAGATTAAAATACAAAAAAATTCCTGACTACAAAGAAGATACAAGTATTGTACTTGTACTTTCTTCGTAATCAGGAATTTCGGTTCCTGGTAGAGACCCCCAAACCATATTATTGGGGTTATACGGAATTTTATTTTTTTAAATAATAATAAAAAAATATTAGGTTGTCAACATGGTTCCGAACCTTTTCTTTAATAAAAAGCATATTCTACAATAAAAATTTTCAGTCAGTAGCCGCATTTGGAATTTCAAGTTATTAACGAACATGAAATTTCAATTAGAACCTAAGACAATTCACGTTTTATAGCACATTAAAAATCCTTCATAAAAAAATGACTGCTTTATCATTAGCAGTCATTTTTTTATTAGTAATATTTTATATATATAAATTCTATATCAATAAAATGGCAGTAGTAAATGGTTTCATTTTATTTAAGGCAGTGTTTGGTGTAATTACCATTTTACAAATAGAAATTAAATCTTCTGCTACAGCACTTTTAGATAGTCTTTTAGTTACGCAAATGTCTGCAAGCACTCGAAGTACCGAATGCCACCAAAGAAAGCTTTTATAAAAGAGCATGTCCTTTTTTATAATATGCTTTGAATTTTTTTATTTGAAATAATATTCACTTCTTAAAAGCATAAAATAATATGGATTAAAACCAAGCATTTTTTAAAAGCTCTATTCCCTTATAAATTCCTTCTTCATCTAAGTTAGCAAATCCAAGTAAAACTTTTGTTGGTTTTTCTTCTGGAGGAATCGCATAAAAAATTGACGTTGGATATAACTTTACACCTTCCATTTTTGCTTTTTCTATTAGTTCATCTTCGGACATACTATTATTTGGTTCCAGCAGAATATGTAATCCACTACTAGCACCATAAATTTTCACTTTATCTCCCATTATTTGATTAATTGCCTTTAATAAGGCCTCGTATTTTCTCTTATAGCTATTTCTTGATTTACTCAGATGCCTCTCCCAATGACCACTTTCCATAAATAATTGTAAAGTATGTTGATGTAATCTCGACACAGTTTGAACATAATAGCTGTTCTCGATATATAAGTTAATTAATTTTCTTGGTAAAACCATATAACTTAGTTTTATGGAAGGAATCAACGATTTTGAAAATGTTCCCATATAAATAACATGATCATACGAATCTAATCCTTGTAGAGCCGGTATTGGTTTCCCAGCATATCTAAACTCACCATCATAGTCGTCCTCTATGATATAAGCGTTTTCTTCTTTTGCCCACTCTAATAATTCTAGTCTTCTTGAGATAGGCATGACTGTTCCCATTGGAAATTGATGAGATGGAGTCACATATATGGCTTTAACCTTGCTATTTTTTAAATGGGCGATACTAATTCCATAATCATCAAGATGTATTGGTTTTACCCTTATACCATTATCTTCAAAAAGGTGGCGAACTCTATAATATCCTGGATCTTCCATACCAAAAAGCTTTTCTCGTCCAATCAAGTTACATACTATTCCTGTAAGATATTGCAAACCTGCCCCTATTACAATTTGGTCTGCAGAGCATTTAACCCCTCTAGCTTCATAAAGATATTTTGCAATATAACCTCTTAATTCAAGCTCACCTTGTGCATCCCCATATAAAAAAAGGTGTCCTTGTTCTTCATTAAGACTTTGCATACTCAATTTACGCCATATTTTATAGGGAAAGTCTTTTAAATTTATATCCCCATAATTAAAATCATACTTAATTACAGTAGGATCTTTTTCTTGGTTAGACTTTAATAATGTTTTATCAAATTTAACATTATTTTTTTGAAAATAATCCTTTTCAAGTTCTACAACATATACCCCCTCTCTTTCTCTACTTACCACATACCCTTCTGCAAGGAGCTGTTGATATGCAACGTCTACTGTGTTGCGACTAATGTTTAAATGTTTAGCTAAGCTTCGTTGAGAGGGCAATTTGGTTTTAGCTAAAATGTTTCCATTTTGAATTTCATCTTTAATGTATTTATATAATTGAAAATATAGTGGTTCTCCATTATTTAATATTGGTGTAATTTCAAACATATATTTTTGGCTCCTTTAGAAATAACATTCTTGGCACTTTTAACGGTACCAGAGGGTTATTATAATAAAATCTACATTGTGACAGAGAAAATGTAAACACATCCGATAATAATATTTTGTTTATTCCAAAAACTCACAATGATTTTTATTAAGTAAGGAGAGATTTTACATGTATATTCCTAAGTATTACAAAAAAACTGATTTAGAAGAAATCAAAAAATTTATTAAAGACAATTCATTTGCAACAATTGTTTCAATAAGAAAAGGAAAACCAATAGCAGCCCATGTACCATTATTATTGAATAAAATTAAGGATGAATATTACCTCACAGGTCACTGTGCATATGGAAATCCTTTATGGAGGACTTTTGAGGATATAGATGAAATATTAGTTATATTTAATGGTCCACATGCGTATATTTCTTCTTCTTGGTATGAAAAAGAAAATGTGCCAACCTGGAATTATCAATCAGTTCATGTTTATGGAAAAGCAAGTCTCATTGCAGGAAATGAGTTAGAACAAGATTTAATTAACTTACTTGAAAAATATGAGAAATTCCGTGAAAAGCCTGTATTGTGGGATAAACTTTCTCCTGAAATGTTACAACAAGAGTTAAAAGGAATAAAAGGATTTAGAATTAAAATAGAAGAAGTTCAAGCTGCCTATAAATTAAGTCAAAATCGTAATGCTAATGATTACGCAAATATTATTAGCGAGCTTTATAAAGAAGAGGATCCTAATGCTTCTGCAGTGGCAGAAGCTATGAAGAAAAATAAAAATGACTAAAACAGAAGGCAGAAATGTTATATAAACGTTTCTTCCATATATTGTATATACAAATTTTTGTCATGATATATCAATTTGTTCTTCATCACCCATATAAAAAGAGTGAGTCCCAGTATGGATAAAACCTATTTTCTTGTAAAAAAATATGGCATTATCATTCTTTTTCCAAACACCTAACCAGATGTTTTTTTGTTTTGTGCTACAGCTATTTCCATCGCTTTGTTGATTAAATGTTTTCCTAGTCCTTTTCCTTGATATTTATTCCTAATGCAAATTCTTCCACGCAAAGTGGCACCTACATATGCAGGGAAAAATTTGAAGATACTTATTTGAAGGTTTGGAAAGCGTGTACTATTACTTCGTAAATATTTTAATCTCCGTTTTTTCTCAAAAAAAAAAGCTGAACTAAATTGTTTGAATTAGTTCAGCATAAAAATAATGTATTATAATGTACACATTTTATTAAGGTGACTCGTGTATTTAAGATACTACTTTACTTATTGACTTATAATAAAATATCTAAGATGTTTTTATAGGTAATTTGAAGTTTTAACAAGTCATAAATGTAATTTCATTTAAATCTATTGCAACCTGTTGGCCACTAGGAAGGAAACCACCTAAACTTTTTTCATCAATAGAAGTCACAAATACATTTAAAGTTCTTCCGTCTCTTAACTTCATATTAGCCCATTTTTGAATACATCCACCAGTTTGTTGTGGTGGAGGATATGGTGGGTATGGTGGATATTGTGGTGGATACTGCGGTGGAAATGGTGGGTACTGTGGCGGATATGGTGGAAATGGTGGGTACGGTTGTGGTTGTATCGAGCCTGGACTTATATATGGCTGTGGTTGTATTGAACCTGGACTTATATATGGCTGTGGCTGTATTGAACCTGGACTTATTTGACGTGGCTGTGGTTGGGTTGAACCTGGACTTCGCCGATATGGTTGAGTCATGAACACACACTCCCTTATTAACCTAAATTTTTAATCTAAATTAACTTATGTAAAATATCTAGATATGTATCCGCTATTATCTCTATTACAATCTTAAAAATCTCTAGATTGATTTGTTTTAAGGGCTAATAACCTATTTTAGCCGCTTTTATAGTGCTTGTATGATACAACAAAAACAACGAAATACTCGATTTATAAATTGAGTATCTCGTTATTTTTTTCATGAATTTTATTAATATTAAAACCCTAAAATTGAATTGCAGCTAGTTCAACGTGATTTCAAATTCCGAGTTCGGCACGCCAGTAAATACAACCGTTCCGTCCTTCGGCAGTTTTACTTTGTTATCGCTACTCACAACAGTAAAATTGACGCATACTCCATTCTCATCATACACCGCGAACGCACTCTTCTCTGGCAACGCCACGTTCATCGTTTTCCCTGCTACCGCTTGCGGGATCGTAAACCATCTCGCATGCCCATTTGCTTGTAACGTAACTTTAGATGATTTGCTTGCATCAAGCGGTTTTACGTTGGTTTCACTTACGTATAACAATCCGGACATCTCCATATATTCATTACCGCCTTCTGTATAAAAAAGAGATTCCGTCGTATCACGGCCTGTCATCCCAGGGATCTGTAGCTGATGCGCGGCCGAGTTTGGGCCTGTAATTTTTCGGCCGGCCCAATAGCCCTCTAGACCTTCATTTCGATTAATTTGTGTTGTAAGCATCATTGGTGCGAGATATTGAGCAGAACTATATTTCTCATTTACGAGATAGAACTTGACGCCTTCCCGCTTCGCCCATGCGGCAGTGGTTTCCTTCGATAGCATGTTGTCTTCTAGTTTCTCGGCTAAATAGTGAGTAAGCGCTACTTGCCCTAAACCAGGCATCGATATAAATGAGCTTTCTTTCAAATAAGTTCTTCCATTCTTCTCAGTGACGAAGTTGAGTTTGGAGGTACCTTTCTCGTTAATAAAGCTTCCATTCGCAGTATATACATATTTTTCTTCTGGATTAGATGGTAAGAACAGTTCTCCATTTTTCTTGATTTCTACATTGAAATGACTGAAACTATTGCCGTAAAAACCCGCTTTCTTCGCTACATCTTGAGGCACCTTGGCCTTGACCGGCTTGCCAAAGGATTTGTTCGGCTTGATATCCTTAATTGTGCCCTTCTCTTTGAGTGCAGCGAGCAGTATTTCAGTCGCCATCAGTTGATTTGTAGCGCTGCTACCGCCGGAGGACAACACAGCCACTGCCATCTTCTGTTCAGGAAGTACGACCAGTGAAGCGTGTTGCAGTCCCGTGTCGCCGCCTTTAGTCAAGCCCTTTATCCCATATTCACTGAATGGATATAGTTTCACACTATCCCAGCCAAGACCATAGTTGAAGATATTATCTCCATCCCCCGGCCACATTCCTTTTTTATATTCCTCTTGCTCCATCGCCTTGACTGCCTTATCAGAGAGGATTCCTTTTCCCTGCCCCATAAATAATTGTGAGAATCGAACCATATCTTCTGCTGTGGAAGAGATCCCTCCCGTACCGATCACATTCACCGATTCAGTAGGAAGCTGCCCTTGATAAGTTGGAAAATAAAGTCCAGCCCGCTTATCGTCTTCCCATTTGTCCTGCGGCGTTTTCGTATGATTTAGCTTTAAGGGTTTTGTAAACCGTTGATGTATAAATTCGGTAAAGCTCATACCACTGACTCTTTCCACCATAATCTCGGCTAGCGTAAAGCCGTCGTTGCAGTATACGGAGAACGCTCCAGGATCCGCCTTCAAGTGCTGGTTGGACAATTGCCGCAACAAGTTATCATGTGCATAGGTATCATTATCTTTGAATAAAAATGTATTACCATACCCAGTACCTTGCAAGCCGGAGGAGTGGTTCAACAGCATACGCGGCGTAATGCGTTTATACCGTTCATCCTTCATCTTGAAATCAGGAACATAGTCGACGACAGGAGCATCCAAATCTACTTTTCCTTCGTCGACCAATTTCATCACAGCTGCCGCTGCATACATTTTACTGACTGAACCAATCCCGTATAGGGTATCTTTGGTCAGTGGCTGTTTCCCTTTCATATCGTTCTTGCCTGTCTGACCCGACAAAATAAGTTTGCCATTATCAATTAACGCATACTGCACACTAGTCGTCTCATAGGACTTTGTAAGTAGCGCAGCCTTCTCTGCCGCAATCTTCTTCAGTTCTTGGCTAGCTACTTCTTGGTTAGCTACTACAACCGTATTCTGACTGCTAGAAAACGCCATCGCTCCTGTTGGTAGGCTCATCGTTAACGCTAATGTAGCAGCTAACACGCCAGATAATTTATTTTTCATAAAAGAATTGCCTCCTTAGATAAGTATCGATTTCATTGCTTATTTCGAACAAAGGTATCTCCTTGTTGTCCTTGTTAAGCAGTATACATAACCAAAACCAAATTAAAGGAAAAACAAAGTAAATAAAAGGTAAAATTCAGTATCTACCTTCCGTAAAAAAACTATTTAGTTAAAACAAGAATAGGCGCCTATAAGTAGTAATCTTTTTAAAATTTGTGAGTAGATTTTCTTATAAATAAAAACTGAACTAAATTTTATAAATATTAGTTCAGTTTAAAAATACCATATTATAATGCTCCACATTTTATTAAGAATACTAGTCTATTAAAGATATAACTTTATCTATTGGCTTTTATTGAATAAACAATATTGCATCCGCCCAGTTGGCATGATCATTGTCAATATTATCATTAGCATCAAACGCAACTAAATCAAGTGTATTTTTTCCTGCAATATTTACTTCTACATGTTCAGCTGGTTCGTTCGATTTTTTAACCGGACTTATATTTAAAATTTTACCATCAGCGATTATCACAAAATCCACAGATCCATGACCCGGCGCTACTTGATCATCTATTCCTACATCTACTGTAAATTTAGTATATTGTCCATTCAAATTATACTTAATTGAACTATTTGAGTGCGATCCAATCTCTTTTTCATATTTCACACCATTAATAGATAACTGTGTTTTATAAAACGATTGGTTTTTATTATAAGAAAAATAATTAGATGTCATTTGCTCTATATCTCCTGTAACTGAAATTGGAGTTAATTCATCCCTTAATTGCACAAATACAGGTGTAGCAGCTAAAGTAGTAGTATTTCCGCTTACAAAAAATGTACAAATTGTAAGCATTAAAACCACAGCTAAACTTAATACATTAAATCGAAAACCTTTTGATTAATAACCTGCTTTGTGTTTTTCATATCAAATAAATCCCCTTTCGATTTTGAAATACATTTCTTATCTTCACATAACAAACCAAAATTTTCAATCTTTTTTAATAACTGCAAATTTTATCTAAAGAATACAATTGGAAACATTAATCCACAGGTTGGGAAAACGTTCATTAACACTTCCTAAATAACTGTTGCCATTAGGAAGAAATCCACCTAAACTTTTTTTCATCAATAGAAGTCATAAATACATTTAAAGTTCTTACGTCTCTTAACCTCGTAGTAGCTCATTTTTATGGTGGATACTGAGGCGGAAATGGTGGGACGATTGTGGTTGTATTGAACCTGGATTTATTCAACGATATGGTCGAGTCTTTAACACACACTACCTTTTTTACCTAAATTTTTAATCTTAATTAACTTTAGTACTTATATGATACAACAAAAATAACGAGGGCTCCTTTATAAATGGAGCACCTCGTTATTTTTTCATGAATTTTATTAAAATTAAAACCCTAAAAAGAAACTGTTCTAAGTAAGTGTGAGTAGTTCTTTCAAAATACATTACCTTACCGTAAAAGCTTTGCTGGTGATAAATTTGGACCGACTGGTTCATTCATCAAAGATTTGAATTCAGGTCCAGAACAACTTAAAGACAATGATTACGAGTTCGGTGCAATACCGAACTCATTTTACCCAAGCTCCTAATGCTATTAGCGGGTTACTTCACATAGAGTGGCTTTTTCTAAGATATTTAACTAGAGAACTTGCAATGCAAAATCTATCTATTGTTTTCTTCTTCATGATCATTTTCGTGATCATTTTTATTTTGATCTCGTTGTTCAGAAGGTTCTTCAGTCGGATCTGGCTCCTGTTCATCATTAGGTGTACCACATCCGAACAATATTCCAGTAGACAGTATCGCTGTAAACGTACCTAAAAGTATTTTTTTCATGTATTCACCTCATTTAAGGAAATTTTATTTTCCCCTTTATTATTGTCCAAATTATTTTTTGCATACGATATATTTTTAGTGACTGTAATGTTAGAATTACACTCATAAAACATCTACTTAAAAGTTTCATTGTAAACATAAAATTTTTTGTGAGTCTAAATAAAAACTTAAAATGTAAATACTTTTTTATGTTTTTCCAATCGTTATTAAGTTTCCCTTAAAGGCATAACGATTGGCCTTTCGATTTATGTAATAACCTATAGACCAAACAATAATCAGATCTATACCGAGTGTTGGAAGAACCATAGAACCTAATGAAATCCTAAAACAAGTCTAACCTCCGATAAACCGTAACTATGCTGTTTCATATGTATTGGTGTCATCGTCATAATAGCAACCATTTCAATTTGAGTAAGTACCATCATCGTTGCATCGACTGTAAGACCTCTTTTATTGTGAGCTTTATTAAAAAATCCTGCCTTATTTCTATGTCCATATTCTTGTTTGTGCACTTCTATCATTTTCGCTATTTCTAATGGATCCGGACGCAACATAATAAAAAGGACCAAAACTGATAAGATAAATGGACCTGTAAGAGCCGGCACACCAATAGAAACTGCAAATTCACCCATAATATCTGAACTATTCTTCCATTAACCCCTGTTAGTTTAATAATATCCTATAACATTTTAATTTAGATAGCTTTTTCCATTTACTTAAATACCCACTCATAGGGGGTAAAATTTTTGTCTTTTTGTGTTCATACTATACTCTTTAAAACTTTGCTATGCACAACATTTTTTCTCACTATTTACTCGGTGACCCTTTTATAGTTACTTTCCTCAAATTGCTTAGTAACAAGGTAAAAATCTATCTCCCCGTATTTTTCAAAATTCCTTTTTCATAGCTCTCAATTGATTTTAGGTATTTAAATAATCCCATCTTTTCATTAAAAATATTATTTATTTTCTCTTTAATAGACATATTACCAACCACCTTCCAACATAAATCCATAAAATACTACTGAAGGAACAGCTTTTTCAATTAATAAGTAACAAACGCCTATAACTTACGGGGTAAGCAATATATTACGAAATGGAGGTGACAAATAATGAAAAAAATGGATCCACAAAATTTGATTAGTGACAGTTGGTGTGAAAATAACCGAGTTTTTTTGCCCCGGATAAAAGCTGTTGACATATGTTCTATTCAACCTCCACCAGTGGTAATCCCTGAAGGAACTGTTATTCCAATAATAAATAGATATTTCTATATTGTTGCAGAAGATATTGATTTAACAAACGGAACAACCCTTCCAGCTAATTTATTTACAGATGATAATGGAGATCCAGTAACAGAATTCAAACTTTTTAATCCCAATGGTTATGTCAATCTTTATATCAATGCTGTGATGCAAGAGGGCGGTGCTTATAAAGTAACCTCAGATTCATTAAACCTTAAACCATTTAATGCCACTATTTTTGCCGGAACACCAATCATTATTGAATCATTGGGATTCCAACAAATATGATATAAAAATCTGCTAAATTACTTTTCTTTTCCCCTTGAAAGGAGGTGAAACAATGGCTCTTTCAATTATTAATATTCATGTAAACGTTAATGCTACTTCCACAAGATTTTTTGATGTGTTAGCAGCAAATTTAACAGTTGCTGACGGTACTACAATCCTTGCGACTGCCTTTCTAGATGATAGCGGGAATGCCGCTACTACTTTTCCAGTAGTAGCAAATGGTTACTATAATTTTTATATAAATGGTGTACTACAAGAAGGTGATTCGTTTACAATTTCTGCAACAGAGTTAACTTTTAACGGTGTTACTGGTACAATCACAGCAGGAACTCCTTTGGTAGTAGAAGCTGTGGAATTAGTTACACAAACTTAATGACTAATAATCATCCAAACAATAAATTTTAATAGTGTAAGCTTTCTAGCTTGTCTTCTATTTTGGTGCTTAGGGTCACTTTTATCCCAAGTGACACCCTCCAAGCCTATAAATATTTATATAGAAATCCCTCTTCTCGAATTCTCTTCATTATCACTTCAGTCATTTCCTCCTAAGGAGATGGCTCTTTTTATTTCATACCTTTCATACATATATAAAGTTGTAATGTTTTTGGCATATACTTACTCGGGATAGCAAACTGTTACATGTAACGGTCCAAGCTGTTATTGCACTAAGCTATCTCCTTTTCCCCTGTACAATTTATTAAACTTGAAATATTTTCTTTTTGTTTCGATCAAAAACATCAAATCACGGAGTATTTAATAAAATAGTCACAGTAACACCATTAGAAAATGCCCCACCTGTTGTAGTTAATTGAACTGATAGTAGTGTACATCTATTAACTGTTAAATTTGCAGATGTTGTTGCACAACAATTCGGAGTTGTAGACGAGTTTGGTCCTGTAACTGTAGCTATAATTCCAGTAGCTATCGGAGTAGTAAATCCACAGTTTGAACTTGTAAATATTTGGGCGGAAGCTATTTGTCCAGCACTTAGACCGTGGTCACGTATATTTAAAGTTATACTTTTTATCGTAGCATCCACTGGAATAACTATTGAACTTCTTACAAACGAAGCTGATGAAGTACCTGATCCAAGAAAGTCATTGTTTCCTACTGATTGATCTGTAGAAAGAAAAACCTCCATTAACCCTGAACCACTTGGTCCGGTTGGTCCCGTTACCCCTTGCAGACCAGTTGTTCCTGTTGTTCCGGTTGCCCCTCGTAGACCTGTTGCTCCCGTTATTCCGGTCACCCCTTGTGGACCAGTTGCTCCCGTTGTTCCGGTTACCCCTTGCAGACCTGTTGCTCCTGTTGTTCCGGTTACCCCTTGCAGACCTGTTGCTCCCGTTGTTCCGGTTACCCCTTGTGGTCCGGTTGCTCCCGTTGCTCCGGTTACCCCTTGTGGTCCAGTTGCTCCCGTTGCTCCGGTTACCCCTTGGGGTCCGGTTGCTCCCGTTGCTCCGGTTACACCTTGGGGTCCGGTTGCTCCCGTTGCTCCGGTTACACCTTGGGGTCCGGTTGCTCCCGTTGCTCCGGTTACACCTTGGGGTCCGGTTGCTCCCGTTGCTCCGGTTACCCCTTGCAAACCAGTTGCTCCCGTTGCTCCGGTTACACCTTGCAGACCTGTTGCTCCCGTTGTCCCGCTCACACCTTGCAGACCTGTTGCTCCTATTGTTCCAGTTACCCCTTGTGGTCCGGTTGCTCCTGTTGCTCCTGTTGCTCCAATTCTCCCCACTATTATTTGCAATCCAGGTGAACCTACCTCTTCCGCTAACCCTTTGAAATTTGTCAAACCAGTTACTCCTGTTATTCCTTGATAACCTACCTCTCCAGTTGAACCTGTTTCTCCGTTTAGCCCTCTTCTAAAATTACTAAATCTCATTAGATCACCTCCTCCTCTTTTTTTATAATATTTTAATTAAAAATAATGAAATAGACATAACACTAGCGAAATAACCGGAAAATGATATCTTATAAATTCTTTATTCCATCCTCCTTAAAGTGTTACATATTAATCTTTCATTTTTATGTAAAAACCTTTTAAAGATAATATTTCCCTTCATCTAAAGCACGATAAAAAGCTGTAACATCCTGTTTAGTTACAACAGAACCGCCAATATTTGATGCACCACACCAACAAAGGAATCTTTTTGAATACATAAAAAATCAATGCTATATAGATTAGATCTTGATAAAAAAGTCGTTAAAAATATTGAAATAAATACTACCAACCTATATTGTTAATTGACTCATCTATTTTTTGAGTTACTGCTTATTACAGCTTGTCAAAAATCTAACTATTTCACAGTTGAAGCATTAAGAAAAGACCAAAGGCACCTTTTATCGGATGCTTTTTAAGCAGATTCAGTGGTTTATTGTTACTCAACTAACAAAGCAGGTTTGTTACAAAAGGAAATTAAAAAAGTTCAACCATTATGTTGAACTTTTAATGCTTGTT
The DNA here is from genome assembly GCF_056322905.1 of Lysinibacillus sp. G1-3. Taxonomy (NCBI): domain Bacteria; kingdom Bacillati; phylum Bacillota; class Bacilli; order Caryophanales; family Bacillaceae; genus Lysinibacillus; species Lysinibacillus sp. G1-3. Next base: position 231,685 of record NZ_JBWHYQ010000006.1, on the reverse strand, counting down.
ACATATTTTCAAATTGGAGATACTCTAAAATATTTCCGAAGGGGTCTCTGAAACTAATATATTTTCCTGGAGGACAATTAGTTGGTTCATCTACAATAAATTCCACTTCTTTATCTTTTAAAAATTTAACCGTTTCATAAATATCTTCAGTACTCAATCCTAATACAACTCCTGTAATTTTATTATCTTGATTAAAGGTTGTATTATCGTTCTCGTTCTCCTCTAAAATAATTGGTAACTCTCCGTGTACTAGTGATGCAATATTAGGTCCATACTGCTTGTTTAATTCAAAACCTAAAGTATTGGTATAAAAGTCAATTGCTTTGTTTAAATTGGGCACGTAAATACTTATAACACAAACCTGATTCACCATTTCACCCCACCTATTCTTAGTATTACCATAAATATTCTACACGCATTTATGAGAATCCTTTATTTTGAAAAAACAGAGTTCATTCTACGCATTTTGTAGATTAGATCTGTCTCTTTGTTTTAATAGCAACAATCTTTGAGAAAACAGCCTTTATTTAAAACCTAAAAAAGCTTAGGAACAACTCCTAAGCTTTTCTATTATTGAGTAACGCTTGAAACAAACTCTATTCTGAAAAATATAAATCAAAATGGAGTTTAACCTTTTCTAGCCCCCGTTAGCCATCCAAGTCGTGTGAAATTAACACTAACCATAGAAAATGAAAGATGATTACGTTCTTTCATGGGAGTTTAAGTGTATTCATTCACTAATGTGCAAATAAGAGTGCAGAGCAAGGTCTATCAAGCAAGAGTATAAGAATATTAAAGAATGCGAACTTTAATACCGAAAACACCTGATGAAAAACAAATACTCAAAATCAAGAAACTTATTCCTACTATAATTGAAATTAACCCAATAGCATATTCGACTTTATCTTTAAAAATTTTGCATAAGATTTTATAAATAATAATTCCAAGGAATCCACCTAATCCATTCAAAATTATATCATCTATATCAGTAGCACCTACTTTAAATGAGTATTGCAAGATCTCAACTGCCACACTAATAAGAACGCTCCATAAAGTGTTAATGAATATCCTTTTATTGTGATTAAACAAAATCAAATAGATACCTAATGGTATAAATAAAACAATATTACCCAGTACATTAACTAATGAAAAAATACCACCAATAGATAAATAATCTGTTATAGTATAAAACGGTATAAGATTTATAGATTGAAATGAATTCGCTTTTAAAAATAAAAATGCAAATAAAATAAAAATATAAAATCCTAATCCTATAATTAACAAAATATAGTTGTGTTCTGTTTTTTTGCTTTCATTAATCTTCATAGAGTATTCTCCAAATTCTAATTTATTTTCTTATAAGATATCTGCCTATATTATTATAATCCCCTGTAAACATTAATATTTTACTTAATTTAATCCCTATTTTCGCCGTGTGGTAATACCGTTCATCAATTTCGTTCAGTTTATTCCGCACCCTCACCTAAGTTTCTACACGTTATCAGGAAATATTGTCACTATCACACCATCCGTATTATTGCCCGATACCTCAAAACGAAGATTTGCTGGCACATTAATAGTGGTATTTTCACTAACAGGATAATAAAAGACCTCATATTTTTGACCATTTACAGTAGCAGAAATATGCTTTTCTTCTTTTAGATAGTCTAAATATTCCTCTAACACAAAATTCTTTTCTTTCATAATCGCACTATGTGGTAAACCGACATAGCGAATATGCCATGGTTCATTCATAATTCCCGTTATGTCCGTTTTATCCTCTGGATAACGTAGAGTAAACCCGTATTTCCAAGCGTTCTCTGCAATCCACTCTCCCTCAGGTGCTACCTCCATCTTCCCTTGGGTACTTCCCACATCAAGCGATAAACCTAAATTGTGTTCGCTGTAACCTGCTGGCAAGGCTCGAATGGAACCCATTTCTTTATAAAGTTTAGATTGCTCATCAAATCCTCGAAAACCACTTGTAATTAAAAAACTAGAAACTTCATCTTCTTCCGCATCAAGAACCATATCCGAAAATTTCCTTGCAATATCTTCTGATAAATATGTTTCGCTATTAAACAATCTGTATCCTTTTACCAATTCTTTGCGAACATTTAAATTGATGACATCTGATTTTATACTTTCATTGTGAACTGGATGCTTACTGTTGACCAAAAGTAAATTTCCTTGATAAATTTGTTCTACTGGAATTTCTACTTTTTTTATATTTCCAAAAGACAACTTTCCCTCCACTACACCATTCTCATTATAGGCATTTCCTATTACACCTTTTTCATCTCGAAAGAATGGTCCTATCTTAAAGGCTGTCACACCCAAACATATTGAAAAAATTAATAAAAAGCCCCACTTTTTCATTCTTAATTTCTCCCTTATTCTTCTTTACTTAAAAGATTATAAGTAAAACTAATTAAGAAAAAAGTAGGATGATTCTTAAGTTTTTCTTAAATTACTTACTTAAAATATGAAGCTATCTTAACTATAGTGAAGAAAAAATAATTTGCCTCTTCATTTATAAAAGTGTTTTGAATTTATTTATAATTTACAAGCTAGGTGTACGCTTCGCTAAAACCCAATAGAAATAATTAGCTTTTTATCCACTATCTGATGCACAATGGATCTCTGCGATATTTATGACGACGACGTACCCTACCAAACGTCAACAAAGGAATATTTTTAGATACATAAAAAACCAATGCTATATTCATAACTTTTCTTTCATTTAAAACCTCAAAAAAAGCTTAGGAACAATTAAGTGTACCCTTTATAAAGGACATTTTGAAAAAAAGCTAGGCAACCTTTTGAAGCTGCCGTCTGTATTTTGCAGGCGGCATTTTTTTCAACTTCCATTGCCCTCGATAATGGTTGTAATACATCATATAACTTTTTACTTCTCGTTTTACTTCTTCTAATGTTTCGCACGCTTTCAGATTGTTTTCATCTTTAAAATGACCGAAGAAGGATTCTTGAGGGGCGTTATCCCAACAGTTTCCTCGGCGTGACATAGATTGCCCTAGTCCCATTTTCTTCACAAGTTTCTGGAATTTTGGATTCGTATAATGGAATCCTTGATCTGAATGAATACATGCATCTTTCGTTAAATGGTGGTGATTTCGCTTCAATTTACGAAGAGTATTGAGCGCAATATCCATACTTAATGAAGCAGATACTTCATACGCTAAAATTTCGTTTGTTTCAGCGTCCTTAATCGTTGATAAATAAGCACGTTTGCCTTTTCCGGACGTCAAATACGTGATATCAGTTAATAATACTTTTCCTGCTACGCCTTGTTTAAAGTTACGCTGTAATTCATTTGGACATGTACGATGTTCTTTTGTTGCTTTGGCCATTCTACGTGCCGGATTCGCTTTTCGAATTGGGCATACAATCTCGAATTTCTTCATAATACGGCGAATACGTTTTAAGCTATATGTAATTCCATATTGATTTTCTAACGTCATCTTAATCTGACGTGCACCTTTTCTACGTCCTCGGAAAATGATACGCTTTTAAAATGATTTCTTTGACGGCTTCATCTGCTAACTCATGGGTTTCACGCTTTTGCGCTGATTTTTCTGTGAAATAATTATAGTAACCTGAACGAGATACGCCCATGATTTCACATAGATAGCTTACTAAACGTTTTAGTTTATATTTTTGAATCGTTTTACTGATTAATTCAAACTTTAGTTCCGTTGCGATTGTTATTTCTTCTTTAACATCTGCCTTTCGAGTAGATCGAGCTTTTTTAAAAGTTCATTCTCCGCTTGTAATAATTGATTTTTTGCTTCTAATCGTGCAATTTTTTCTTCTAAACTTAATTCCCGTTCTACTGGACGACCTGAATTCGTTTTACGTGTATCTTGTAGACCAGCCACTCCAGTTGTGCGATAAGCTGCACGCCAACGCTTTCCCGCTGAACTAATGCGCTTCAAACCAATCAGTTCTACATCTAAACCAGCCTCTTCAAAAATCGTTCTTGGGAGTTTTCCTTTTTCATTTTCTGCAATAAAATGGCGTTTAAACTCCTCAGTATAAGTAATTGCTTTATCACTAATAGCCTGGATATTAGAATTACATTTTAGTTGTTCTTGCTCTTTTTTAGTAAATATTCTTTTCGTCATTTATTACGCTCCGACATCTTTTTTCTCATTATAAACAAAAGTACCCTATAGGATAGACTTTTTTCAAAGTGTCTATCTTATAGGGTACAGTTTAAACGTTGCGGGTTTTTATTTATCAAAAATCATTGGACTACACAAATCTATTCGAAACCTTTTTTAATTTCATTCGTACATTAATTAGAAAGTTTACCTTTATTATTATTCGGAGGTATTTAAATGGACTCTTTTGCACTGATGGCTTTTTCTTTTGCTTGTTTGTCATTTGTTTTTGCTGTCTCAGCAGATTCTAAAATCAAAAAGTTAGAAAAACGTATCGAGGAACTTGAAAGAAAAAAGTAGTTTTTTAATACATAACTGGATTATAGAGCGATATTTTAAGCGCTGTTTAATCCTTATATTGTTCAATACTTTATGTTTGTGTATCAGAAAACTGATGTTAAAAGTTCTGAACGAATTTCATAATAGAACCCCCATTTATTAACTTTATAGGTTATAACAAATTATACAAAAATACATAATTAAACCTATTTTAAGTTTATTTAACACAAGTTTGATTTACTATATTTTGAAACGAAGGAGAATTATGAATGAAAATTCAAACCGGTAGTACATTAAATTATTTAAAAACAGAGGTAAATAAAAATATAAAAAATGAAAATCTCTTAGATTTATTTGGAAATGAAAATATACATAAAGACGAAGACGAAAAAAATAACAAATCTAAACTTGAGATCAGATATGAAAATGGTTATATACGTAAATATATTGTGAAACCAAATGGACAAAGAGTACTTATTATGGAGGTTAAACAAACCCAAAAAAATATGAAAGAGTCCGGAGATTTAAATGATATGTTGATACAACAGATTGAAAAGTTATCTAATCCAAAAAAATATGAACAGAGTACTTCTATTTTTGAAAAAGAAAAAAATATTTCTAAATATAAAACAGGTATTTGAGGACAATAATTTTATTGCACATTAGAATCCTTAAAAAAAAAGATGTCTGCTTCCCCCATAAGCAGACATCTTTTTATCTTAATTATACTTTGTTGTATTTTATATCATCAAAATGACTGTAGGAAATGGGTTTCATTTTCACTTTGAAACATCCCCTTAAAGCCGTTGGTTACCCCTAAACATTTCCAAGTGTTGTTGTTACCTTATTTATAATAATTCTTCTGCTTTGGCATATTAGTAGTCTCTTGCCTGAAATCAAAGTCTTATCATCGAATGATCAATTTCTAATTCTTTCGCTACTGTTTTATAACCCATACCCTCTATTGAATAGAATTAATAAAGGTATTTATTTTTAATCAAAAGGTAAGAGCCCTACTACAATTTATAAGTAGCAAAGCTCTTGAAGTTGTAAGTTTTATTTAAATTCACTCTAAATACTTGATTTCACTGCTTGTTTAAAAAAAGATTGCATTGGTTACTTTGAAACTATTTTAGTAACCATTGTTAGTATCATATAATTTATCTCAAGCTTTTTTTGACCAAATGACAACTGGAATAAGGATCAAAGATAATAGACCTCCAGCTAAAGATAATGTTGCATAGCTTGCATTAGCCACTACCATGCCTGAGAGAGCACCACCAGAAGCTCCTGCTAGTGCAACTAAAACATCTATTTTCCCTTGCGTTTTTGCACGTGTAGAAGGCTCTGTTGAATCTACTATTTGAGCAGTTCCACTAATTAAGCCAAAGTTCCACCCTAACCCAAGTAAAGAAAGAGCTATGATTAATAGAACCATAGAATCACTCGGTGCGAATGCCGCCAATAAACCGGCAAATAACAGAGTCACTCCGGAAGCAATACTCATGGCAGTACGTCCGATTTTATCAACAAGAATACCTGTTACGAGCGACGGAAGATACATGGCTCCTACATGAAATCCGATAACCAGTCCAACCTCCGATAAACCATGGCCATGATGTTTCATATGTACGGGTGTCATTGTCATGATAGCAACCATTACAATTTGAGTAAGTACCATAACCGTTGCACCTACTGCAAGACCACTTTTATTAGAAACTTTTTTATTAAAGGATTCGATCTTATTCCCATGCTCAGTTTCTTGTTTGTGCGCTTCAATCATTTTCGCTATTTCTAATGGATCCGGACGTAACATAATAAAAAGGACCAAACCTGCTAAGATATATGCTGTTGCTGATAAGATAAATGGACCCGCAAGAGCCGGCACACCAATAGAAACAGCAAATCCCCCCATAATATCTACTAGATTTGGCCCTGCAACAGCACCGAATGTTGTCATCACCATTGTTGTACTGATAGCCGTTGCTCGTTGTTTATTATTGGCTAAATCTGTCCCTGCATAGCGGGCTTGTAAATTTGTTGCAGTTCCTGCGCCATAGATTAGTAGAGAAGCGAATAATAAAATGACACTATTTATGATGGCAGCAATCACTACACCAATTGCACCGAGTCCTCCGACAATAAAACCTGCCGATAAACCTGTACGACGACCATAACGTTGAGATAATTTCCCCACAATTAAAGCTGTCCCTGCCGACCCTAAAGTTAATAAAGCGGAAGGTACACCTGCATAAGCATCCGTTCCTAGCATTTGTTGAGCTAAAAGAGCCCCTACCGTAATACCTGCTGCAAGTCCTGCCCCACCAAAAACTTGTGAGAGACTAACAACGAGTAGCACTCGTCTATATAAGCTCTTTAGCTTTTCGGGTGATTCTATATAAGTCTCTATCGGGTCTTGTGTTTTTCCAAACATTTTTTTCAATACCTTCTTTCTACTTATCTTAATGATTAAACATAACCATTTTGTCAGCCCATTCGACAACTTCTACAAAATCATTCATTGCAGAGATTGGACAATAGATGTTTTATCAAGAGATCGCAATATTATTTAGAATTCAAATAAAAATACCATCTATTACTTTTATTACTTTTCCATTCAACAAACCTGTCCTCGTTAGTCATAAAAGTTCTTAGCAAAAGAAAGCAGAAGTACCGTCCATAGACCGTATCCTAAATATTCCTATGTAAAATGTATATAGAACGTAATAAGAAGATAGAACTGTCAAAGTAGAATACAAATTTGACAGTTCCTTTTTAATTAATGCGCTTGCATCACAACATTCTTTTTCTTTGAATATAGTAAAAAAGTGATCGTTAAGCTTAAGCTGATTATACCAAAAACTAGTCCCAATCCACTTAAACCAACTAAATCTAGCATCATGCCTGTTGACAATAAGACGACTTGAAAGATGACAGAATCGATCATATTACGGAATGAGAAAAATCGGCCATGAAAATCTTTTGGCACTTGCTTTTGAAAAATCACCATGGTCGTTGGGAAAAAACAGCCTACTGAAAAACCAAAAACGCCAAAAGCTACTAATGCAAAAAATTTAATATCCGATAATAGTAGCATGAGCTCCATTGAGCCGATGATAAATGCTAAAGTAAAGAGGAGTGTACCAATTTTCACCCGTTCCGTAATCAATTTTAAACCAGCTGCACCAAGCATAAAACCAATGCCCTCAACTGTATACAATAATCCAGATATTGTCGTTGAATGATGAATCTCAGAAATTTTCATAATAACTAAATTAAAGGAACCTAAAAATAATGTTGGAATTAACATTAAAACAAGTGTCATTAAAACTATTGGGTGCTCCTTCACCATCGGTAACACTTCTTTAAAGCCGCCCTTTTCCTTAGTTGCTAAAGAATGAATATCCATCTCATCCAATTGTAGGAAGCTCGTAATAACAAACATCAAAATATAGACAATAAATGAAATGATGTACAACCATTTCAACTCAAAGAAACTTAACATGAATCCTGCTGCAGCCGTACCAATAATCCTTGAAATCGTTCGGGCATTCATTTGCCAAGCATTAAGTGTGATTAAATCCTTATCCTTAACAATCATTGGAATAATAGATTGTAGAGCAGGCATATAAAAGGCTGCTGCTATTTGCAGCGTGATTAAAAAAAGAATCATCCATACAACCGAATTTGTAAAAAGTGCCATAAACATAAATAAAACACTTATAATTCGTCCTACACTTGCCCACTGTATAACTGTTTTTTTCTGCGAATTATCAATAATACGTCCTGCCAACGGACCTACTATTAAGCCAGCCAATATACCGCAAGAAATAATTAATGATTTGTGAAAGTCAGAGGGAACGACCTCTTGCATAAAAGCTAGATTGCCTATTATCCCAGCCCATAAGCCAAGACCAACGACAAATTCACCCAATAAAATAATCCATACATTCCGATTATGCCACATGCCGTATCTCCTTGCTGTTTCATTTATTAATTACTACATAGTAACAAAATTACAAATAATCGTACATAGTCGTTTTCTAAAGTAAGAACTATGCAGAAGATTAGAGGCAAATGCAAAAAAACACCGTTTGATTCCAGTATCAAACGATGTTTAGCTTTTTTGAATAAAGCTGGCTGTAACTCATATTCGATTTATAGTGATTTTCTAATAAGGCGCCGCCAGCCAATCCAGAAAATAATAATCAGCATACCTGCTCCAACAGACTCGGTCAGTTTCCACAAAAGTATAAGAATCAGTAAAATAATTAACGGAAGAATCGTCAGCTTCAAATCATCTAATTCTTTCATTCGCGCACTCTTCTTTCTTATGAGACATAATTAGCATTCATAATACTTTCGCAAACACAACTGATATTTTCTTTCAAATTATTATTAATGTAAAATTTTAAAATAGACTTCTCCCCTACCCCACATGACGATGGATACTACTTATCTTCATCATATTCTGAAGGTAGCATAATGGAAACCTCATATTTTGATATTTTCATTTGATGATATTACATCACATTTTTTGTTCTCTTCTTCTTTTGGGACAATTAATGTGGCGTCTTAATAACAATCGATAGCGTAAGTCTTAAAAAATTTATTCACTTCCACATAAGAATTGCAAACATATTTAGCCTTTCGAAACTTTCAACTGATACTGCTCAACTATTCGGCTAAAGAACGAGGCTAGAACTTGCTGAAATAACATACCAAATACTACTGGCATGACCGTTTTTGTAGGAAAGTATGTAGTGGCTATCACTACTCCAACAGCAATATTCCGCATCCCTCCTGTAAAAACAAACATTGTTATAATACTTATATCCTTCCAAAGAATATGACCGAGTACTAAACATAGCGCATATCCTGATACAGCTAGAACAAATACGACTACTATAACACCGACAAGTTCCCAGCTAAAATGTTTAATATACGGGGCGATTGCGCTACTATTAATCATCACAATGCTAAATAAGCTTAGTTTTGAAAAAGGGGCTAATTTCTTTCCTAGTGTCATTGCAATATTGCCTTTCGTCAACTCGTTTAACGCTACACCTACAAGTGAAGGCACAACAATCATCCAAAGTAAATCTAGCATTAGACCTGCAGTATCAATTTCGATTGTTTGCCCCATAACAATATGTAGTAAAGCAGGAATAACTACGGGTGATATAAGTGTGTCGATTAAAATAATCGCAAGACACAATGGAAGATGTCCTCTACAAATACTTACCCAAATAAAACTCGTTACTCCAGTTGGCACAGCGACCGATAAGACAAAGCCAATCGTAAGTAAGTGATCGTTAAAGATAACGGTTGATACAAAATAAGCCCACATTGGCATCATCAGATGTAAAAATACAAGGGCTATTACTATAACCTTTGAGTATCTTCGAAGATTTTTTATCCCTTCAAAACTCATATTTAAACTACCTGCAAACGTCATAAAAGCAAAAAGCCACGGCATTAAAAATAGAAGCTGATGCCCTACATTCCCCAATAAAACACCCACCACTAAACTTAGTGGTGTTAAAATAGGCATCCATTTTTGGAGATATTTATTGAAACTATTCAACATCTCTGTTTATTCCTTCTTTCCCAAAAGAATCTCTTATAGGATTGCACTATCTCATCCTTTCTACTTAAAATAAACTAGAAAAATTTGCAGTTTTTATCCATATCCTTCAAACTATTAATAGTACTAGAAAGAAAGGATGACAGAGACAAATGAAAAAAATAGTGTTCGCTTTATTGCTTCCCATACTTGTTGTGGCAAGTGGATACACTGTGCAAGCTGCTGGTTTTAAAGATGTGCCAGAAGATCACTATGCGTATGAAGCCATCCTGTGGGCAGAGGAATATGATATCGTTAATGGCTATGCAGATGGTACATTTAAGCCCAATGCAACAATCACGGAGCAACAATTCGCAAAACTACTTGCTAATTTTTATGAGCTCGAATCACCTTATGATGAGCTAAAAAAGCAAACCCCTCTAGCAAACTGGTCTGATGAATTTTACAATCGACTTGCAAGCTATGGTGTACCATTAAACGGGTATTTCGATAACAATATTCGAGGAGCTAATGTGAAGCGCGGGGTTGTGGCACAGGCTATTTCACATTTAGTTAATGGTAAAAGTGGATTAGATCAATCCATACAGTTTTTACTCGATTATTACATTTCCACTGGTCAAAATTTACAGTATGAAAACCGTAATTTACAGAAATTTTTTGGCGTGTCAAACAATATGACGCGAGCTCAAGTCGTTACAATGCTTCACCGTATGGATGAAAGAAATTTTTATGAGATTTCAGATTACGCACAAAAAATCAACGAAAATATGAGTAATGCTTCATTAAATACACGAGCGAAAAATGGCCAAAATCAGCTAGATAAAACAATGCAGCTGACAACACCTTCTAATAGTGCTTGGAATGGCACCTATTCGTATTACTATAAATGGGGGACTGGATCAACTGATTTTAATCGCCGTGATGCCTATATTTCAAACGCAACAAGCAAAAGCTTTACTATTTTCATGACTGCCAATGATGGGACAGCTGCAGGGAGTGTCGATGGGACAGCGACGATTACTTCTAACACTAAGGCCGTGATGAATAAATCCTCAAACGGCAATCGATGTGTCTTGGAATTTGAACGTCATAATAATGCGCTTAAAATTACCGAGGTAGATTGTCGTAAAGAGCATGACGAAGGAACGAATTTTTCCGGGACTTTAAAGAAGCAATAAATTCCCCATAGTTCAAACTGTATGGCCCTTTATTAATCACAATAATACTCTTCAATTGTGAAAAGAACTAAAAAGTGCAAATGGATTAAAAAATTCATTCGCACTTTTTTGATATAACTGTGTACTTTAAAAGATTGCTTAGTCAGTAAACAAATAGAATCCATTTTGAAAAAGGTCACGGGTAAACAATATATGCCCTTAAAACTTCTTATACATTTTCATAGCAATCTCTATAAAATCAGCGAGATACGGAGATATATGCTTATCCTTATGCCAAGCGATATCCGTAAAAATGTTTGCTAATTTCGTTGATGTAACCAATTCTTGTAAACGTTTGTTTTTTAGCTCCTCCTCCACCACCATTTTGGGTAAAAACGTAATACCTAAGCCCGCCATCACACATTGCTTAATGGCTTCAATACTTGCAAATTCAATCATTTGTATTGGAAGCGCAGCTTCTTGTTGCAGCTGTACTTCCAATTGATTACGGTAAGAGCAACCGCTCTCCGTCAGAAGCATCGTTTCATTTGAAAGTTGCTGTAAAGAAAATACCGCTCTCTCCTCATTGCTATCAGTAGGTGCACTGACAAAAACTAATTGCTCTTGAATAAGTCGCTCACGATGTAACATAGGTGTTTCCTTATAGGCATCCGTAATAAATGCTATATCTAAATTGCCTGACTGTAATAAATCTTTGGCTATTTCGGTTGTATGCACAGGTTTAAAAATGATTTTGACTTGTGGATGGGATTTCTGAAATTGTTGTAAAACACTTGGCAGACGGTATACACATTGACTTTCCTGTGCACCAATTTTTATTACCGCTTGTGTTTGTTCATTTAATACAGCTTTTTTCATTTCCACATTTAGATCTAACATTTTTTGTGCATACTGTTGTAATCGCTGGCCCTCCTCCGTAAGAGTGATGCGTTTGCCAAGCCGCTCAAAAAGGACTACGCCAAGCTCTTCTTCAAGCGATTTAATTTGTGCTGTAATACTCGATTGAGCATAATCTAATAGCTGTGCTGTTTGCGTAAAACTTAACGTTTCTGAAGCTGTTAAAAACGTTTGCAGCTGTTTAATATCCATCTTCCCCACCCCTAAATCGTTTTTTTCGATACATTCCATCGAAACATTCAGCTTTATCGATAATAAAGATAAGTTTACACTAGTTATAACCTGAAGGACAGAGGAGGATTTTCATGAACATTACCGCATTTATTGGTAGCTCTAGAGCCGATAGTAATAGTGAACAATTAGCTAATTATGTTTTAGAGGGCTTACATCATAAAAAAATAGATCTAAAAAATTTTACGATCGAGCCTATTCACGATTTGCGCCATGATGATAATGGCTTTCAGTTTGTAGATGATGATTATGATCAAATTATCCATGCGCTTTTAACAAGTGACGTCGTTATTTTTGCCACACCGATCTATTGGTACAGCATGTCAGGAATAATGAAAAACATGGTAGATCGACTGAGTCATGCTATTCGAGATGAGCGTTTCCCACAGCTAAAAGAAAAGCTACAAACTACCGAGGCCATCGTTCTTGCCGTCGGTGGTGATGCCCCATATATAAAGGGCCTACCAATGATTCAGCAATTCCAGTATATTTTTGACTTCTTAAAGATGCCGTTCTCCTCGTACATTATTGGAGAGGCAAACAAACCTGGTGAGATACGTCACGATGAACAAGCACTGACACAGGCTTCTATATTAAATAAGCAGTTAAAAGCACGTATCTATCCCATTTAAAAAAACGACCTGAAAGCAGCTATGCTTTTAGGTCGTTTCATTATGTTGAAACAGAATGATCGAGGAAATTTTAGTGAGAATTAAGGCAGCCTCTATAATGTCCCCCTTCATCAAAACAAGTGGTTGATTTCCGCTCCGACTGATTTCTTTTTCCTAAGGGCAGCCACCCCATGTATATAAGGTGACTTCTCCTTTTGCTTGTAATCTTCACTAAATTTCAAAAAAAAAATTAAAAATCCTATTCGCTAAACAATTTTTGTGTAAATTTATCTACCAAGCAGCTGATGCTTTTTGATTGTTCACTTTCATCTTTATATTTTAAATCAAGATTTGACAGCGGCTCAATAATGAAGTTACTCCCCTTACTTTGTAAACTAAATGGGACATTGTCATATATAGCAAATAACACAAAATTATAATTTGGTAACGTACTATATTTAGTAAGAAGTTTATTTTTTATCCCTTCCCAAACCATTGGAATTACATCCCCTGATAGTTGGTCTCCTATCCGATATCCATTATAAGGACTGAACCACCAAGCTTTAAAGGACTTCAATATTTGATCAAATGTCTCCTTGCCTTCTATATTATTTTTAAAGAGGGTTTGATAATTAAAACTATTTGGCTTATTTATAAAATTGATATCCATTGTTAGAACCTCATTGTCAACAATACGATCGTGGAGAGAATGAATATAATTTCCCCAATGTTTGGATATTTCATCTATAAAAACATCCATTGACAAAAGTGTATTTTTCTCTAAATACAAGAAAGGAAATACTTTTGGTTCATCACTATATTCATTGTAGTTTTTATAAACGTTTGAAACATAGACAAGAAAATTTAATATGATTGAACAATCATTTCGAAGAATCACTACTTCATCCCACCTTTAGTTTTTAATTGACTATTACCTTATAATAGCAAAAAACTAAGCCTCAAGGACTTAGTTTTTTTAATTTTTTATTTTCTATAAGCAGTACTACAGTTTGGAACCACAAAACTCGATGTTCCTTGATTGTCTCTTGCCACTCCTGTTAGTTTTGCTGAGTAAGTTTTCCCTCCAGTTGACGGTCCATAGGCAATGTCAGTTAATGCCTTTGTCGCTTGACCCATTCCACTTACTGGGATTATGGTAACAACTTTTTTTCCATTTGAAATTAAAATTTCTCCGAAAAATGAATATAGAGTACTAAATTTCGGGTTAATATACCACCATATTTTTCCACCTCCCTGATCTTCAATTTTTGCTACCCCTCCATTTCCCGTACATGTAACAAATGGCTGTACAGAATTTACTTCGTGACTCATACCACTTCCTCCTCTCCTTGATAGTTAAGTTACATTTACATATTCAACTTAATTTACAAATAACCGGTCATTATTGAACTTTTGAATATGTATCTAATAAAGAGGTTTTTACTACTTAAAAAACAACCATAAACCGTAAATTAGAAAAAAAATTAATAATACGAAGCTATTAATATAGTTAACGCAAGTTCCCGAGAAAGCTATTTTCGTTATACCATGTTTTTTAAATCACACTGTAATCAAAAAACGACCACATTTTAATGGTCGTTTGTAAATTCTAGCTCTTTAGGTGGATCACCTTTTTTATTCATTAATCGCATACGGATTGGCTCGATTTTTAGTGTAATCATTTCATCTTGATTACCAACGAAAATGCTTGTAAAAAGTTCGGCTAACTTATTTTTTATTCCTTCCTCTAAAATCTCTGTTAGCTTTCCTTCAATTTCAACGTACGTGTCACCAAAACCTCCATTTTCGTATCCATATAATATATGTGTATATGGGTTTTTACGAAGCTCTTCCATTTTTTCAGAATGTTTATTCGTTACTGTGTACAATACAAAATCTTCATGTTGGAATGTCATATAACGTGAGTACGGTTTGCCATTCTCAACGGTTGCCATCGTTCCTATTTTTTCACGATTTAAAACTTCTAGTATTTCATCTCGCACAGAGGTCATATCATCTCATCCTTTCTTATCCATACTATTTTGTCCTTATTTAGCTTAGCTAATCATATTTTTTGAAAAATATGAATTGACAATTTTCGATTCATTTTAAAATCTATTGTTATAATAATTTGTTGAACAACATGAATTTTTAGAATGAGGGTTATAATGATGAAGGAAGCATTTTTCACACGGTGTCTGTTCTTCTTAACGGGTATTTTGCTTTTATCCTTAGGTATAACATTGACAATTAAAGGTCAGATTTTCGGTGTTGGTTCATGGGATGTATTACATATTGGACTAGCTAAAACATTGGGATTAACTATTGGTACTTGGTCCATTCTCATCGGACTAGCCATAATAGCATTTGATATAGTAATAACAAAGAAATTCCCACTGCCGGGTACGTTTATAGATATGTTTTTAGCAGGAATTTTTATTGATATTTTTAACTATTTGATTCCTGATATAGATGGTTTTTGGTTGCAACTGCTTTCATATGTATGTGGCTTACTATTACTTGGCTGGGGTTGCGGTATGTATATGGTGGCAAATTTAGGGATTGGTCCTCGTGATTCATTAATGCTTCTAATGGTTCATAAGCTTGGCTGGAGTGTCACACGCTCTCGAACAACTATGGAAGTAACTGTCGCTTTGATCGGCTTTTTACTAGGTGGTCCTATCGGCGTTGGTACTGTGCTAATGGCTTTCGGACTAGGACCTATTGTACAGTTTGCTTTAACGTATAATGAAAAATTATTTATGAGATGGACTGGCGTGAAAAGCGCTGTAGTATAGGCTTACAAGACAATGTAAAAGTGCATTGTCTTTTTTTATTCGGTTGAAATATACAGTTCAACTATATATAATCGAACTATATAGTTGAACTGTATACGAGGTGAACTTGTGAAAAAACATAAATTACTACCTTTATCTGAAACCATGCATTATATTCTACTCGCCTTACGTGAACCGCTTCATGGCTATGCGATGATGCAAAAAATCGAGGAAATGAGCGCTGGTAGTGTAAGGATTGCGGCCGGCACTATGTATGGCGCAATTGAAAATTTGTTGAAATACCATTGGATTTCACCTGTAGAGACCCAAGATACGAGACGTAAGGTTTATCAAACAACAGCTGAGGGATTAGAAATATTATCGGCTGAGCAAAAAAGATTGCAGCGAATTTTATCTTTATATGAGGGAGCTGATGGACATGATCAAGTTTAAACTCTTTTTTGATATCGAAAAAGAAGAAAAATGGTTAAATCATATGTTGTCCAAAGGATGGGTTTGTACAAATGTGATTTCTGGCGGTTTTTATACATTTAAAAAGTCAGATGATCTTGAACAAGTTATCCGTATTGATTTTCAGCAAGATCTTAAAAAAGCAGAGCGAACTAATTATAAACAATTGTATGAGGATTTTGGATGGCAAGTATTAAAAGAAAAATCTTATGATGGTTCCTATTATTGGTTTAAAAGAAAAGATGGCAATGATGAATTATTTTCTGATCATGATTCGCAAATTGCTAAATATAAACGATTAATGAAGCATTCTAGCTATTGGGCCATATTCTTTTTTATATGGTTAATGATGTTTTATTCCAATGATAACTTTTACCCTTTCAATATAAAGGATGCTTATTTTACGCCAGGTTTGTGGGATGAAGAAGGTTTTTCTTTCCTTTTTTCTTTTTTATTTGAAACACCCCTTGCCATCATGCGGTTTATCCTACCTTGGCTCTTTTTCGCAACTTTCGGTATGTATGTAGTGACGTATTTCCGTTACCGCAAATCTTTACAGCAGTTTATGCAATAAACAGCAAGGAACCTCTTACAGCACGTGTAAGATGGCTCCTTTTTTGTTGCTATTCTTCTGACGCAGATGGATTTTTTCCAGTAGCCTCGATTACTTCTGGGGTCCCATCCACTATGTCGTCCTCCTGTACATTTTCAGCGGCAGGAGGTGTAATCGTCACTAATGTATAGTCATCTTCTTGTAATATTTCAAAAGAGAACTTTTCGCGAATATCTCCTACATAAAGTGATGTCCCGATTGCTACATCAGTCACATCCACCTCTATTGTTTCAGGAATTTCTGACGGACTTACTTTTATGCGAACTTCACGGTTAGGCTGTAATAGGAAACCACCATCAGCTACTCCAATAGCATGACCCTTAACCGTTACTGGAATATCAACCTCTAGTTCTTCGGACATATTGATGGACTTAAAATCTACATGCTTAACATTGCCCTTTAACGCACAGCGTTGTACTTCTGTTAATACCGCGTTGACACGTTTACCGTCTACATCTAATTGAAAGACATTTTTATTGCCGAATTGAGCTAACATTTTTGCAAATTGTCTGGCATCCAGTGATACTGCTGTGGATTCCATTTGATAGCCATAAACAACACCCGGAATAGCACCGTTCTGTCTAAGTTGAGTTAATGATGAATTACGCCCTTTATCGCGTTTATTTACAGTTAAAACAGTATTCATCGTCTTTTCCCCTTTCATGGAAACTAGTCTCATAAAAGGTTTTGCCCGTTCTAATGATTTTTATACCTATTGAATCTACTGTTCAATAAATAGCTGTAGGTTAGTAAACAGCTACTCCATTCAATTACCCGCTAAAATTACCCTAAAATGATACGTAGCATATTTCCTTCAATCGTATACCATGCCCTAAACATTAAAATGCCACCGAATGAAATGTCCACCATTATTCACTCGTTTTTATATTAATTCTTTACAAATCATATTAATATCTTTTGAAAAAGTTTTTATTTGAAATGCTTCAGAAAAGGACATTTGCTCAGATGCTGCTACTACTTGCTTGAGCTTTTGTTCATACGTAAATATAAATTGATCAATCGTTGGACATTCAAGTTTTAAGGCTCTAGCTACCCCTTGAATAATTTTCAGACGATAGTAATCCTCTTTTGGCATTCTAGGGATATCCCATATACCTTCATGATTCATAAATATCCTTTTTATAGGCACAGCTGAAAAATCAAAGTATCTTCCCTCTTGATCAGGTTTAGAAAATGGATCAATCAATAACGATGCATAACGTATATACAGCAGATACTCCTGATGAATAGACTCCAGTTTTTCAAAATTTTCGACATCTTGTCGTGCTATACTTGACGGTTGTAATGAATAATTATCATCTACCATAAATTTCAAAAGATTTAGAGGCTGAATATTGACATGTGTTACTATTTTCATCATTTCTTTCCAATGATTTAGTAAATGGCGAATCATTGTGTACGTAATAGGTCCCTCAGGATAAAGCTTATAAACATACTTTATAGTCTCTTGCTCTTCAAATATTGCCTTTAATGAAAAATCATTCATAAACAGTGCTGGATGTACGTATAAGGAAATATTTCTTGTTTCCGCTTCTAATGGTGATGCTAAAATTTTCACATAAATTCCTAGCTGATTAAATAACTTGCTTAGTTTATCCATATGTTCCGATTTTGATTGATTCGATCCAATATAAACCGTTTTCTTTATCCCAGTAGTTAATACTTCATTCGATGGCACACCGTTTAACCATCTAGTATCACCATAATATGTAGATAAACTAATTACCTCAGCACAGGAGGATATCTGTTTTAAATAGTTAGAAATTAATTGATTCGAGCCAAATGTAGGAGAAATCAATATAATACACTTGGCTTGCTTCAAAACATGGATATCAATTTGTGATAATACAGCCAAATAGGAATCTGTAGTCACACTGAGAATAATGGCATCCCAATCTCCTGATATTGTATTATAACCTTTAAAAAGACAATCAATCACACATTCTCCAGCTGCAGTCTGATGTTGTTTATTTTGTATATGTGCTTTAAGTGTACGTTGTTGTTTGATTGTTTTTTCAAAGAACAGATTTGAACGTGAAGACTCTCGACCAGCAATCCCCACTTTGCTATTGAAATGACTTCTAAAATTTACAGCTAATTGAACAGATGTTGGCCCTGTTCCTAATAATAAAACCTTTTTGAAAAATGTCATATCATTCTCCTTAAAACTTAGTATTTACAATTTTTGATATAAAGCGATATCAAATACACCTTGAGGGACTGCAATTTGCTCGACTATACGCCATTTTGTTGCATCTACTATTTCCATTGGGTAATTAAAAAGAGACTTTAAAGCATTCCCATAACGCATCGCAATCATCACGTCCTTTTTTGTTAAATTATGTAATTGTTCTAATATGTCATATTTACAATTGACTGTTGAACTAAAAATAATATGACTAATCTGTTGAATGGATTGAAGTTCATTCACTGATTTATTTTCAATCTGAATTGTATGATTTCCAAGTTTAGCAGCCACTTTTCTCCCCAACAGAATAGCTTCATCGTCAATATCAATTCCAAAAACTTTTGCTCCTGTACGTTTAGCAATCGATAATAATGTTATTGGAAAAGGACCTGACCCTACTACTAACACCTTTGATTTATTAGTAATAGGAAAACCACTAAGTTCTTTTTCAATGCAGACCTCTATATTGCGAAAATAATCCGTCATCTCTTCGGTTTCATGTAAGTATTTCAAAGCCCAATATTTTTCCATTATTTTCACACAATTAGCAGACATTTTTCTTAACTTCTCGATTAATAGTGAGATTTCATATGTTTGTTCTAAATTATGCCATTGATTTTCATTCTCACTGTTAGTTATAAAGGAAGAATAATCATCAATCACTTCCTCTAGCTCTGAATAATAACCTACCATTTGATCTTGATTATGTTTGTCAATTAAAAACTCAAGCTTACTAGCAAAGTAATGTAATTTCATTAATAAGGTTTCTGGATTTTTCACTTTTGTCACTCCCAAAGTTTGTAGATTATTCAACTATCCCTCTCTCGCAACCGCACTTTTTTATATAAGATAAATAAACCGACAGATTTTGTTCTTATGCTTCTAACTAGCATGTTCACTGTACTATGACTTATCTAGGTAGCAATAAAAATTATATGTGGTACCTCTTTTGTTTAATACTTACACTAAAAAAATTCATGCTAATATTGACAAATTCATTCACTGAAAAAAACAACAAAAAAAGTCGAGAGACATCATGTCCTCGACTTATACTGACTACTTTTATATTCTACGTACAACATCCAATGACACCACTAGCATTTTTAATAAATTTGTCTGGTCATTTGGGGCAAATTATGACGCAATGCTTCCCCCTGACGATAGTATTTGAATCAAAAGTAGATGGCGTTTTCCGGTTTAAAATTCCTAAAGCAAGCAAAACACCAACATAACTGTCATACCAAGATTTATTGGCATCTATGTCTTTAGCTGAATACATGAACAAATACTGGATTCAACTCCCAAAAGTATAGTACTTTTCAATAATTGTTCAATCAAAAAACTACACCTCAACTGTTCAGACTTACGAACAGTTGAAGCGTAGTTCAGACATGTACTTATCAAATTGTTACTTTATTATCTAATAATACGTGTAAATCATGAAGCTTTTTAATTTCAAAATGTGGTTGAATATCGCTTGTATTTTCAATATCACGTATATTAAACCAGCATGTATCAATTCCGGCTTGTAGTCCACCTTTAACATCGGATGTTAAGGAATCACCAATAATCAAGGTTTTATCTTTATTTATATGTTCGATACGCTCAAAAACATAATCGAAAAAAGCTGGCATTGGTTTTTGATAGCCTGTTTGTTCTGAAATAAAAATGTCTTTAAAAAATCGTGCTAAATTTGCATCCTCTAGACGTTTATTTTGAGTCATTGTTTTACCATTTGAAACGACATATAATTCATAGTTATCGGCAAGCTGTTCGATTACTTCGTAGGCACCATCTACAAAATGATGTGCCTCCTTCAAATATTTTTGAAAGACCGCTTCAAAGTACTCCCCATCTACCTCTAAGCCGAATTCCTTTAACGCAATCGAAAATCGAGTGTTATGTAATGTATTTTTAGACACCTCACCACGTTCAAAAGCACGCCACATAGATTCATTAATCTCTTTATAACGCGCAATCATCGTCGGAGTTACTGCAATATTTTCCTGTTTAAATAAACGATCAAGTGCTGCATTTTCAGCCAAGTCAAAATCCAATAATGTGTCATCCACGTCAAACAATAGTGTTTCATACTTAGTCATGTCTATTCCTACTTTCTTCGTTGCTGTATTACCATATCATTCCTACTATCATAACGCTTTTTTAGAAAAATAACAGTAAATTTACCCACCTATCAACTTTACGGAATTTTAGGAATAATCACACAAGGGAAATCTTAAAAAATATTTCCTTCATTGCGTAATAAAAATGATCATCTTGCCAAAAAATAGCCCTTTCGATAATTTCATATTTGAAAATAACAGCGAATATGAGACAATAGAATGCTAGAAAGGAAGATGTACGAATTATGACGACTCTACAAAAAATTACGCCTGCCTTTGATCCATGGGAAGCGTATTTAGATGTTGAACAACATGGGCATATGACCCTCTCTAATATTGAATTTACAACAACAACTCTTTGTAATATGCGCTGTGCTCACTGCGCAGTTGGATATACATTACAAACTAAAGATCCAGATGCACTGCCAATTGAGCTAATTATAAAGCGTCTTGATGAAATACCACATCTTAAAACAATTTCGATTACTGGTGGAGAACCGATGATGTCTAAGAAATCCGTTCAAAACTATGTATTGCCTTTATTGAAATATGCGCATGAACGAGGTGTGCGAACACAAATCAACTCCAACCTAACATTGGAGCCTGAACGTTATTTACTGATTGCTCCGTATTTAGATGTTTTACATATCTCACATAACTGGGGTACGATTGATGAATTCGTCGAAACAGGCTTTGCCATGATGGAGCGAAAACCGACTTATGAACAGCGTGCAGCTTTGTTCCAACGTATGATTGATAACTCAAAAATGCTTGCAGAACACGGTGTAATGGTATCAGCTGAGACAATGTTAAACAAAAAAACTTTACCTTACTTAGAACATATTCATAACCAAATCATCAATGAGATGAAATGTGCTCGCCACGAGGTGCATCCAATGTATCCTTCAGATTTCGCAAGTGCCCTTACATCTTTATCACTTGAAGAAACTCGTGATGCGATTCATCATCTACTTGATGTTCGAGATGAAAATACTTGGATGCTTTTTGGTACCCTACCTTTCTATCCATGTAGCATGAATGAGGAAGATCAAAAACTCCTAAAACGACTACGAGAAGAAAAGAACGTTACGATGCGTAATGATCCGGATGGTCGCTCTCGCCTAAATATCAATATCTTTACAGGTGATGTCATTGTGACAGACTTTGGCGATACACCAGCACTCGGCAATATTGAAAACGACGAATTATCAGCAATTTTTGATAAATGGATGGCAACAGATTTAGCGAAATCACTAAACTGCCACTGTCCAGCCGTAAAATGCTTAGGTCCTAACGTTCTTGTTAAAAATATGTATTATAAAGATACACAGTTTGTTAGTGGTTCAGCCAAAATGTAAAAGGAAAAATGTCCAATGCATACATTTGCATTGGACATTTTTTATAGGATTTATGAAATTTTCGCCTTAACAATCTGTTTAGCTATTATCTGTTACTTCTTTTTATTCCTGAGGTAAATTTAATGACAAAGTTCTTCATAAATATAAAGGGGAAATCAAAAAAGCCATGCTCACATACTGAACATGACTTCCTTTTACATGAATAATAGATTTTTTTGATAGCAAATTCGGATTTATTTCTATTCATTAGTAGATTCAATATACTAATACAGTAATTCTTCTTTCACTAAAGCTATTGTGCTCTTATTAATTCTTTTGCCATTAACTTGAAAGTATTCAAGCGACTTTCTAGTGCGTATTGATTGCAGTTTAGCATCACTTCGTCAAACCCATATTGCTCTTGCTCTGCTACTAAAAATTTCGCTACTTCCTTCGGTGTTCCGACCAGATTGGCTTTTCGATTATTGGCGATTGTCATTTTATCCAACTCAGTAAGTGGATAATCCTTTGCTTCTTCGGGTGACATCGCTTGAATAATTTGCCCCTTCATGAGATGAAGACGTGTAATATCAATCGGTTTCGCCAAATATTCCGCTTCCTCTAACGTATCTGCAACCGTCGCAGCATAAGTAACGATAATTTGCGGCTTCTCCATATAATAAGAAGGTATAAAGTAATCTCTATACGTATCAAATATATCCTTTGACATATTGCCAGTGAAAAATTGTGCATATGAATAACCTACACCAAATCGACCTGCCTGCATAGCGCTTTGACCACTTGACCCAAGTAACCAAGCTTCAGGTAATTGGATATTCACTGGTGCCGCAATTACTTGATCATAGACATCTTCCCCTGTTTTTTGATTATTCATCAGTTTTAAAATGATCTCGAGCTTATCGTATTGCTCTGTAAATCGTTGTCTTCGTCCCTCTGCCAGTGCATAAATAGAGGCATGGTCACCACCAGGGGCTCTGCCTACGCCAAAATCAATACGATTCGGTGCTAAGCCACTTAATGTTTTAAAGACCTCTGCCAGCTTATATGGAGAATAATGCATCATCATTACGCCTCCAGTACCAATACGAAGACGTTTTGTTTTCGCCGCCAGGAAAGCAGCTGTAACCTCTGGAGCTGAACTTGCCAGTGAATGGCTATTATGGTGCTCTGCTAACCACATTCGATGATAGCCAAGCTCTTCACCTAATAGCGCTATTTGTTCTGTACGCTGAAAGGCCTCCTCAGCAGTATGATCTTTTGGTATAGGCATTTGATCTAATATACTTAATCTCATTGAAAACACCCTCTCTGTCTAAGCACTCCTCTCTACTGTAATATAGTAAGCTCTTTATACAAAGTAAAAGACCTTACTCATAGGCAAGCCGCTTTGCATGCCATGTGTCATAAACCATGCCAATAAGGAACCGTTTTTGTTCGGGACTCAATACAACATCATTAAATTTCATTGCATAAATAGAAAATTTATTTGTTTGTTCATCCACTACGAACTGTAAAATGGCATGTCCTTTTTCATTTTCAAATGTAATATCACCTGATAATTCGACAACATGCTCGCCAGTTTTTGCCTGGTAATAGCGCCAATATGGTTCAAAAAATGCGTAATTAAATGCATTACGAACAGATACATCTGAAAAACCCCCCAAATACCCTTCTTTTACAGTATCGATAAACTCATTATCAGTTATATCTTTTTTCGCATTATACACACATCCGACAAGTAGCCCCATACATACAACACAAACAAATACTCTTACATGATTTCCTAAACTCAAATGTCATCACGTCCCCTTTACGCAAAAAACACTATCAACTACATAATACATTAAAATAAATACATAAAGTAGAATATATTAGCTTTTTATAGAATTTAAAAATATCAAAAGAGATCGAATCCTCGAAATTAACAGAAAAAAATTATTGAAGCTATTTACAGTTACTTTTCATTTCGCTACTATCAGATTATTATTATAGAAAAGAGATGAACTGCTGTGCCTTTTGATTTAGATGTAAACATTTTACTCATCCTTATTCTTTTTGGCTTTCTAGCCGCATTTATCGATTCTGTTGTAGGAGGCGGCGGGCTTATTTCTTTACCAGCTCTTATGTTTGTTGGTCTTCCACCATCTGCAGCCGTAGCTACGAACAAGCTAGCAGGCACTATGGGGTCATTAACGAGCACCATAACATTTTATCGCTCTGGTAAATTGGATATTAAAGCCGTTTACAAACTATTCCCTTTTGTTTTTATAGGCTCCATGATCGGTGCATGGATTGTCCATCTTATGGATCCTAGTGTTCTAAAACCACTTATGCTTGTCATGCTAGCAGCTGTGGCTATTTATACTATTTTCAAGAAAGACTGGGGTAGCATTTCTACCTATAAAAGATTGACACCTAAGCGTTACGCATTTTTTGTGGCGATTATTACATTAATCGGCTTCTATGATGGCTTTTTAGGTCCGGGGACAGGCTCATTTCTATTGTTTGCCTTTTTATTAGTTGGCTTCGACTTTTTAAAATCGGCAGGTAATGCTAAATTTTTAAATTTCGGAAGTAATATCGCAGCCCTTCTTATGTTTATATACTTAGGGCAAATAAATTATGCCTATGGTTTACCTATGGGACTTGCACAAATTGCTGGAGCAATTGTTGGTTCTAAGTTTGCCATTAAACGTGGCAGCGGGTATGTACGTAATTTATTTATCGTTGTGACAATTTTATTACTTTTGAAAAATACATATGACTATTTTTCATGATTGATTCTTTATATCTACCAATTTTTTAATGCAGATCCATTATGCCCAGCATGATGTGTTTTGCGCGAAAGCGAAGCGACAGCGGCATGATGTTGGTCACTCAGTCATTATCACAGGACATTGTTGTTCTTAGAATGAGTTCCACTCAACTGTGGCAATCTTCATTAAAGATATTTTGTATTCGTACTTATCAATATATCGACTAAATAGAAGCATGCTAAAAATACAGCATGCTTCTATAATAATTTTATTATCCAAAATTCTCCGTCTATAATTATTCTTGCTTCCTAAAAATTCCGTAAGCAATAACTCCAAATAAATAGCCTATTCCAGCCCCTAAAGCAATTGTAAATACTAGAAAGTTTGGTTTGAAAAACATGCCAAAAACCACACCGAGAGCACTCCCAAAAATCATTCCCAATGGAATTAAACTATCTATTAAATCTTTAGCGTCGCTTGACTTTTTCATACCTAATGCTCCTTTCTGTTTTTATAATTGTGAAAAAAATATCTATTCCAGAGCCAAGATGGTGCTGCCCTAAATCAAAGAACGGCGCCATTTAATTGTGTTTTACACTTCCTTTTACAATAAGCATTCTTCCTCTTCAAATCTGATTATAAGAAGTATAGCTTACTTGCTTTTATTTTCAATCTACTATATGTATGAGGTGGTTCATGTAGAAAAAGGACCGTTGACACTTTCTCAGTTCGATACTATTTTAGGACATTTTCTTCGATTGCAATGCCAGTTATTTAGATCCTCCCCGGGCAATTTTATTTGTAATTGTGACCAATTTACCTTTTCCCCTTTCTAAGCAATTGTAAAAGGTTTATAATTTGCTATGATTTTTCTACACAATAAAATGTACAGAAAAGCGCAACTTAACAAGTGGCGGATTTCTTCATCCCCACTGATGATTATCACAGAATTTAATACGGGATAAATTACTGGTATCAATGACTTATCTTTGAAATTAACAGAAAAAGATAAGTTTTTTTATGCTATCAACTTTTTTTCCCCTTTCATACGTCTATTAGTTGTATACAATTTGAAAATGTTAAAAAGGAGCTTCTTTGGACATGAAAACAAGAAATGCATTTCAACATGAAGAGGTGTTTGTCCAGTTAATTCGTGAACAGAAAGAGCGTTTTTATTTGCTCGCGTATAGCTATACGAAAAATGAACAGGACGCACTTGATGTTGTACAAGACAGTATTCAAAAAGCAATGCTTTCTCTCGATCGATTAGAAAATGTCGAATATATGAAAAGCTGGTTTTATAAAATCGTCGTACGTACATCTATAGATTTTTTACGTAAGCATAAACGCTTACAAGTGACAGACGATGATACATTGCAATTTTTAACACCTGCACAAGAGGATATCTACGAAAACGTTGATTTAGAGCATGCGTTAGATGACTTACCCGTAATGTATCGTGAGGTTGTTATTTTACATTATTTCGAAGATTTAAAACTCGCTGATGTTGCAAATATCCTTAACATTAAGCTGAGTACTGCTAAATCACGTCTTTATAAAGCGTTAAAACTATTGAAAATACAGTTGGAAGATGTGAAGGGAGAAACAGCACATGGATGAAAAATTAAAAGAATTAGAAAAACAATATAATGAGGTATCTATTCCAAAGGAGCTTGATTTTGTGGTTGAAAACGCACTAAAACAAGGTAAAAAGAAAAGGAAAAAACGAGCACCACAATGGTTTCTAGGATCTGCGGCAGCTGCAATGCTTTTTACAGCTGGATTAAATGTCAGTCCTGCAATGGCACGAACACTTTCAGATATTCCTGTTGTTGGTAGTGTCGTAAAAGTCTTAACTTGGACAGAATATGAAGTAAAAGAAGAGACATATGATGCAGACATTAAAGTACCTTCTATCGAAAATCTAGAAAATAAAGATCTTGCAAATGCTTTAAATGAAAAATATCGTTCAGAAGGTAAAGCTCTTTATAATGACTTTGTTGCCGAAGTTGGTGATTTAAAGGCTAACGGTGGCGGCCATTTAGGCGTAGATAGCGGCTTCGACGTAAAAACAGATAATGACCAAATCTTGTCGATTGGTCGTTACACTGTCAATACAGTTGCATCATCTTCTACAACGATGCACTACGATACAATTGATAAAGAAAATGAAATTTTAATTACACTGCCAATGCTATTTAAAGACGATAGTTATATTAACACGATCAGTGAAAACATTAAGGGACAAATGCGCGAACAAGCTGCTGCATCTAACCAAGAAAAGGTGTACTGGTTAAAAGGAGCAGGTCTTCCTGACGAAGAAGTTTTAGATGAATTTACAGCTGTTAAAGCTGATCAACAATTCTATATTTCCGATGAAGGTAAGCTTGTTATCTCCTTCGATAAATACGAAGTTGCTCCTGGCTATATGGGTGTTGTGGAATTTGAAATCCCAACAGATATCTTAAAAAGTCATCTTGTAAGCTCAAATTATATTCATTAATAATGTAAATCTATAATCCGTGGGGGATTTTCTTTTTCCCTCACGGATTATTCGTCTCCACCCAACTGGACTTTTACGCACTCCATTATGGTGCGAGAATAAAAACATTTCTCAAAAACGAGTTATTTGACATTTCATTCGTCAAATAACTCGTTTTTTTCGGTGATAAACTTTTCATGAATGTGATGAAATACAGATTTAAATTCTTCTTTTACAAGTAGTTGGTCATGCTTATAATCCTCCCACTTTTTGTCTAAGCTAAAGTGTATCAATTAACGTTAGAGGGTTTTCATATGAAAGGTGTAGGATCAATTAGTATTTTACATGTTATCTTCTTATCTATGACTGTTATTGGCTTAAAAAATCACGTGACCATTATTCCCCCGCTACTAGATGTTGTTGGGAGAGATGGTTGGATATCTGTCATAATATCTGCAGTTATTATATTCTTCTGGCTATTTTTTTTAGTTTATATTCAAAAAAAGACAAATCAGGAACCTATTCGAGACTGGTTAGATGGGAAAATTGGAAAAACTGGCTCTACAATTGTCATATATATTATAGCTATTTTTTTATTCATTCTTGCTGCCTTTACAATGGTTGAAACATTGCAATGGGTAAACACAACATTTTTACCTCAAACACCAGTCACTATATTATTACTCATTTATACAATTCTTTGTATTTTTCTCGTTACAACAAGTTTACAAACCATTGTTATTTTAAATGTCTTTGTATTATTCGGTGTAGTAGTCTTTGGCTTTTTTGTAGCCTTTACAAATATACAGGTAAAAGAATACGAACTACTACGCCCTTTTCTTGAGCATGGTTTCCAACCTGTTATAAAAGGAATGATTTATCCTGCATCAGGATTTATTGAATTATTAATACTTTTATTTTTACAGCACCAATTTAAAGACCGCATTCGTTGGTATCATTTTGGCATCATGCTTTTCATTTTAATGGGGCTTACTTTAGGACCACTTATGGGCGCAATTGCAGAATTTGGTCCAACCGAGGCTGCAAAGCAAAGATATCCTGCCTACGAGGAATGGGGCTTAGTATCAATTGGTCGCTATATTGAGCATCTTGACTTTTTCTCAATTTACCAATGGCTAACTGGAACATTTATACGAGTTAGCTTCCTCTTATATGTTATAGCAGATTTGTTTAAGATGACTGGTGATCCAAAGCAAATATGGAGAATGATAGCTCCACCCTTCTTTCTTTTATGTCTGCCGCTAATTATTTTAAATGAAAACATATTTTTGAAGGTGAAAGGGAACTATATATTAACAGTTACTTTTGTTTTCTTTTTTCTTTTGTCAATTTTCTTCTTACTAGTAGCTTTCTTTTCAGGTAAGTCTTCTAAAAAGGGGCAACCTGAAAAACAAGAAATGGAAAGTGGTGAATCATAATGCCTCAGCAGGAGAAGGCGATAGACCTAAACACCTTAAAACAACTATTTCAAAAATCAGCAGATATCCAATTTCAGGAATATGTATTTAATCAAAAAAAGGTTCAATTCATTACCTGTGATGCGATGGTAGACCAGCAAATGCTCAATGAAGTAATTGTTCGGCGTGTTCAATATCTTTATGACAATTTAGCTGATACATCGTTAGAAGAAAATATTACAAATCAACTTCATGTTCCGACGCTTGAAAAAGTTAATGATAAAGAACAAGCCATGAACTTTGTATATACTGGTTTTCTACTGCTTTATTTTGAAGAGGAAGATCTTTTGTATGCTAGTTGTATTGCTAAAAAGCCTAATCGAAATCCTGAAGAAACTAGGATGGAAGTTCTCGTTAAGGGTCCAAGAGATAACTTTATTGAAGACATCCGTGTCAACATTGCACTATTGCGAAAACGTTTACCTACAAATTCATTTTGCGTTGAGAAAGTGGAGTTAGGATCACGTTCAAAGACAAGCGTGGCTATTCTTTATTTTGACGATATTGTCGATATGGATATTTTACACGGAATAAAAAAACAGCTTGCTGCAGTAGACACAGATATTGTCTTTAGCGGGGACGTTTTAATGGAGAGAATTAATAAAAACTCTAAGCTCTTCCCCAAATTCGATTACACCGGACGACCCGATTATGCTATTCAAGCACTAATTAGAGGACGTTTTCTCATGTTCGTCGACGGTGTAGCTTATGCCATGATCACACCGGTCAATTTATTTTTATTATTAAAATCCGCTGAAGATAATGAGTACCCTATCATTTTCAGTTCTATAGAACGACTTTTGAGGATTCTTGGCATTTTAATTGGGTTGCTATTACCTGCATTTTGGCTCTCACTGACGACCTATCACCAGAATCAGCTACCATTCCAACTTTTAGCAACAGTTGTCCAAGCAAAAACAGGTTTACCTCTCCCCTCCTCTCTGGAGATGCTAATAATGCTACTCATGTTTGAATTGTTTCGAGAAGCTGGGTTACGTCTGCCTTCTGTTATTGGTGGAACGATAAGCGTTGTTGGCGGTTTAATTATTGGTGATGCGGCCATTCGCGCAGGTGTAACAAGCCCAGAAATGATTGTAGTTATCGCGATTTCTACAATTGCATCATTCACTCTTGTGAACCAATCACTTGTCACAACCATCAGTTTATTGCGTATTACATTCATTATTGCCAGTGCTTTTTTTGGTTTATTTGGATTTTTTATATCACTATACTTTACACTTCTTTACTTGTGTAATATTCGGATCTATGGGTACTCTTACATGAATCTTGCAACAGATTTAAATTGGATGACTATTAAAAAATCGATATTCCGCTTATCACCAAAAGGCTACACTGAACGTAATAAAGCACTTGCACCCCAAGATAGCACTCGTACCTCTATGAGAAAGAAGAAGCAGCAATGAAGAAAAAAATTATTTTACTATCAAGCTTAGCTACTTCACTACTTCTTTCAGGCTGTTGGGATGTTACCGAACCTCAAAAAATGTATTATGTTGATGGACTCGGTATCGATTATAAAGATGGTCAGTATGAAATCTACTTGCAATTAATTAGCTTCTCTGATGTTGTAAAATCCGAAAATTATACTCCTCAAGCGGCACCAGCTGAGGTTGGACAATCTAAAGGCAGGACGCTGGAAGAAGCACTTTTTAAATTATATCGATCCATCGATCAAAAAGTGTTTTGGGGGCATATGACTTACATTATTTTCTCTGAAGAAGTAATGAAAGATAAAAATACTGTCTCCATTATAGACACTGTATTGAGATATAGGGAAACAAGGTATCAAATATGGGCCTATTGTACACAAGACCCTATTAAAGACATTCTTCTAGTAACGCCAATTTTGAATAAGCCGCTTACTACGTCAAAGCTTAGTAATCCTTTAAATACAGAAGATAAAGAAACATTCGTCGAACCCGTTAATTTCCGAAATCTAGTTATCGGCTTAAATGAACCGAATTACGAAATTGGCATCCCTTATGTAACCATTAACAAAGACTGGGGCACTGAAGATCGTCAAGAACAAGAAACTGCCTTTATAGGGATTGGCGTACTTTCCAAAGATGGATTTAAAGGCTTTATTAAGAATGATGCTGCAAGAGGAACGCAATGGATGCATGATAGAACGCAAAGAGGTGAAACAACCTTTAAGTTAAATGAAAATAATTATTTAACGACAACATTGGAAAAAGTCAAGGTCGATATCAAACCGATTGTTAAAAATGATCAAGTAACATTCGATGTTGAAATATATTTAAACGCAAGGATAAACGGTCTCAAAACTAATGTTTCAGAAGAAGAAATAAGAAAAAAATTAATAAAAGAAGTGAAAAAAGAAATTAGAACAACATATAAAGAAGCATTAGCGAAAGATATTGATATTTATCGCCTCTCTGAACATTTATATCGAAAAAATGTGAAAGTATGGAAAAAACTTGAGAAGGATGGGAAAATCCCATTAACATCTACTTCTATTAGTAAATTAGAAATAAACATTAACCAATTAAAATCCGGTCGTAAAACATTTACACGAACAATTAATGAATAATCTAACAATATCCCCTCAAAGGCGACTTACCTATTTGAGAGGATATTTTTATTTGTTGATTAAATCTGGATTAGGATTTATTCTTTTGGTCTTTCAATTCATCGTCTCAACATTAAGAGGCTGGGACATAACTGGTCAAAACCTTAAAAAGCGTGAGAAATCAATTTTGGTAACATTGATTTCTCGCGCTTTTCTGATGTAGAATTTTTTAATTTTGCCGTAAAAACATATTTATGTCCCAGCGTCTTCGTTCCTCTACTCACTTCTTTGTAGTATCCCCTAAGGAGTTGCCTATTCTCACGCCCAACCAACTTAATACGACTTTTATTTTTATAACCTTTGAAATATCCTGCTTAATTTTTTAACAAAAAATTATTTGTATAATTGCTTAAATTGCCTTTTCATGAAAACAATCACCAAATTTTTTTAACATAACTTCACATTTTTATTTGCAATTGACGATCACCATGCTATAATCCATGTATAAAGAATTGAATAGCTTTTGACAATTATGTCAAAGGGGAGTAGCTAGCAGATGTGAACGAGCATCTGATTTCACATTCGTCATTACATGGTTATTAACCATCGGGTGTGAAGGCATATCTTGGCGAACAAGATATTTTCTGTATAACAGTGATCGCTTAGCAAGACCTTTGCCTATTTTTTAGGCAGAGGTCTTTTTATTTTGCCTAAAATAGCAAAGACTACGTTAAAAGCAGTATGTTCATTTCTGTTCTAAGTAAAAAGGAGGAAATAAATTTGGAGGCAATCTTACTCGAATACGCATGGGTACTCGTCGTATTAATTGTTTTAGAAGGTTTATTAGCTGCTGATAATGCAGTTGTAATGGCCGTTATGGTTAAACATTTACCAAAGGCACAACAGCAAAAAGCACTATTATATGGTTTGGTAGGAGCATTTGTTTTCCGCTTTGCTGCATTATTTCTTATTACTACGCTCGTTAATTTTTGGCAAATTCAAGCAATTGGTGCTGCGTACTTATTAATCATGTCTGGTAAGCATATTTATGATTCACGGAAAGCCGCGCAAAATCCTGAAGAAATTCATGAGTCTAAAAAGCAATCTGGCTTCTGGATGACAGTCATAAAAGTAGAATTAGCCGATATTGCCTTTGCGGTAGATTCAATTTTAGCAGCTGTTGCCATTGCAGTGACACTACCTCATATCGGAAATTTTGATGTTGGCGGCATTAACGCAGGTCAATTCTCAGTGATGTTCCTAGGAGGTCTAATCGGTGTTATTATGATGCGTTTTGCAGCTCGTTGGTTCGTGAAAGTTCTCGATAAATTCCCATCACTTGAAACAGCTGCATTCTTAATCGTTGGCTGGGTTGGTGTAAAGCTGGCTGTTTTAACATTAGCACACGAAAAACTAGGTATAATTCCACATGAATTCCCACATTCAACGATATGGAAGGCCATTTTCTGGATTGTCTTAATTGGAATTGCCCTTGGTGGTTATTTAGTTGGTGTGAAAAATCAAAGAAAAAATGTAAAATAATCTGTAAAAATATTACCTGGTCCTCACGAAGACCAGGTTTTTTTGCATTACTAAACGAAAGATATTTGGCACTTGGTCAACATTTGAACCCACATTATGTTAAAAATACAAATTTTTTGTAATTGAATCTTTTTATAAATCGACACGTATGTTACTATATAAAAGTTATTTTAAAAAAGAAAGGATTATTCTATATGACGTATGCTAAAAATCAAAACTTAAACAAAATTTTAAAACACTTTGCTTTTATGTGGGTATTGACAGTTGTCGGAATGTACATAGCAACATTATTACCTCCAGCGGTTGTCATGCCGCTATCTATTATTACTCTTGTACTTCTTATCATCGTTTGCTTTGTGCGAAGTGTGAAGCTTGCTAATTC
This sequence comes from Lysinibacillus sp. G1-3, assembly GCF_056322905.1. NCBI lineage: Bacteria > Bacillati > Bacillota > Bacilli > Caryophanales > Bacillaceae > Lysinibacillus > Lysinibacillus sp. G1-3. The sequence continues at coordinate 197,976 of NZ_JBWHYQ010000006.1, read as the reverse complement.
CATTATGTATACAATCCCCTTTTTAATGGGAATTACACTATTTTGGACAACACAATTTTACATTGCGGAATTAGGGGAACAGCTTGTTTTACTTGTATTCGTAGCGACCGTAGCTATTTTCATTGTGCTAGCACTGATTGGTATGATGATGAATAAAGACATTTCCAATTGGGGAAGCTATTTATTCACTGTCCTAATTGTCGTTATTGTATTTTCATTAGTCTTTATGTTTTTCCCTGTTAGCAACTTGCTCGCATTGATTATTGCGGGAATTACTGTACTACTTTTTAGTCTCTATACGGTCTATGACTTTAACAAAATCCGACATAATCACGTTTCAGATGCTGAAGTCGTTGGTATGGCTTTAAATTTATACTTAGATTTCATTAATTTATTTGTCAATCTTTTAGAAGTAATTTGGCGTTTAAAGAACGAATTTGATTAATTCCCCTAATTGAGAATAAAAATCAATTAAACTTTGCCATACTACCATTCTTCGCTGTATACTATAGGAGAAGCAGTAAATATTTACTGTAAAGGGAGGAAAATATTTATGTTATCTGAAAAACTACACACAGCACTAAACGAACAAATGAATTTTGAATTTTACTCTGCGCATGCTTATATGGCGATGGCGGCATATTGCACAGATCAAGATTACGATGGCTTTGCCAATTTCTTTTTAGTACAGGCTGAAGAAGAACGCTTCCATGCGATGAAATTTTATAATTTCCTAAGTGATATGGGTTACCGTGCAACAATCCATGGTTTTGATAGTCCAGATAATCATTTTGAGTCTATTTTACATGCCTTCAAAACTGGCCTTTCACACGAGAAAGAAGTAACGCGCCGTATTTATCATTTATCGGATATCGCTTTAGATGAACGCGAGCACGCGACTATGGCTTTCTTAAAATGGTTCATTGACGAGCAAGTAGAGGAAGAATCAACGTTTGACACGTTAATTCGTAAAATCGAACGCATTGAAAATGACTCCAATGCAATCTTTATGCTTGACGCCGAATTAGCTACACGTTCATTTTCACCTGATGCTGAAGCATAAAATATAATTTTAAACAAAAAAGAATCTGTATGAGCAGATTCTTTTTTATTTATTTCAGTGGAAAAACAATTTTTTGAGTTCCATCTATAAGTTTCCATGATTTTAGGCTTCGATAAGCTGCTTCTTGTACCGCTTTGCTTTCGCTACATAAAACATAGGAAGAAAAGAGAAACGCCGGCATTCAACGTTTCTCTTTTCTTTTAAAATGGCTGCGGTTCTCGAACCTCTCCATCAAATGCAGCACGAAAAATAGTATAGATGTCTTCTCGCTTAAGTGGCATTGGACTACGTGCTAGAATTCTTGTTTGCTTTGTCGCATCATCCGCTAGTTGTTCCAGTGCTATTTCTGGTATATTAAATCCTTGTAATGTTGACGGAATATTAACATCCTGCACAAGTTGCTTCAATGCATCTACACATTTATAGGAAGCCTCTTCTTGCGATAAATACGCAGATGAAATACCCATTGCATCTAAAATATCTTTCATTCGTTTTTCGCAACTTTGACGAATATAGCCCATGACATATGGTAATAGCACTGCGTTGGAATCTCCATGAGCAATATGGAATTGGCCACCAAGTGGATAAGCCAAAGCATGTACTCCTGCAACACCAGCATTGAAAAAGGCTAAGCCTGCCAAATAACTGCCATAACTCATATCCGAGCGTGCCTGCTTATTTTGACCGTCATCCACAGCAGTTCGGATAGAGCCACTAATTAATTTTATAGCTTGTAGAGCAAGTGCATCAGTTACTTCGTTTGCATTTACGGAAACATAGGCCTCAATTGCATGTGTTAAAGCATCTACACCTGTAGCAGCAGTCACTTTTGGTGGTAAAGAAATTGTTAACGCAGGATCTACAATAGCGACATCTGCTAATAAGTAATCATGTGTCACAACATCCTTCGTCGTTTCAAGTGACAGTACTGAAATATTTGTCACTTCTGAGCCTGTTCCAGATGTAGTTGGAATTAAAATTTTAGGTAATCCTTTATTTTCAAGAGAATTTGTTCCCGTTAAATTTAAGTAATCTGCCACTTTCCCATCATGTGTTGCTAAAACCGCGGCAAGTTTCGCTAAGTCTAATGCACTTCCTCCCCCTAAACCAATTACTAAATCAAAATGATGCTTTCTTGTAAACTCAACTAGTTTTTCACCAATTGCGAGCGGTGGCTCAGGGGCAATATCGGTATAAATAGTTGTAGAGTAGCCATTTTCAAGTAAAGGCTTTTCAAGATGATCTGTTAAACCTAACTTTTTTAAAAATGGATCTGTGATTATTAAAATATTATTTGCTTTCAATTTTTCTACTTCCGGTAGTAGCTGATTCAAGCAACCCCAGCCTGTATAACTCGCAGGAGTAAAGGTTAATTTATGCATAATTGTTCTACTCCTATCTATTCATAATAGCCTTCTGTCGATTTTCTAAATGACTTAAATTGGACTGGATCATGGCCAAACCACACTTGCGAATTTGTTTCATTTGCTAATCTTCTAATTCGGTCCACTGTAGAATTATAGCCAACAGAATCATATAGTATACCAGGCGGCTTGATAGGTGGACCAAAGCTTTCGGCAGTGTAAATGGCATCCGAAGCTAAAATAATCCTCCCGGTTTCTGGCATATTAATATGCAAACCTAGCATTCCCCAAGCATGACCACTTCCAAAATTCAAAACTTGGATTCCTTCTGCAAGTTTCACATTATCCTCACCACGCTTAATTAATCGCCATTGCAAATTGTTTTTTATCCACATATCAATGTCACCCCAAATATAGGCACCTTCTTTTACATTTCTTGCGTATGTTTGTAAAGCTCCATTGAATTCATCTTCCTGTACAATAATTGTTGCATTCGTAAAAAGCTCTAAACAGCCTGCATGATCTAAATGTAGATGTGAAGCTACAACATATTTAATATCTTCTGGACGCACATTTAACTCTTCTAATCGATGATGTAAATAGCATTCCTCTGGCATATTAATTGGGAATGCTTTCTGAGTAAATTCACCCCAGCGCCCTTCAGATCCCATTGAATTTGGGTTACATGCTGTATCAAATAATATTTTTCCTTCTGGATGATCAATTAATACTGTATAAACTGGAAACTCTACAAATTCATTTGGCTTGTTTGGATAATCAATAGTTGCAGGACTATGCATGGCAATCATAAAGTTTTTATCCATTCGCATTGTTCCATTGTCCATAACATACAATTTCGGGTGTTGTTTGATAGTATTCATTTACAACCATCTCCATTCGTGATTAATTATGCCTCGCCATAATTACGTCAGGAATCCGCCGGAGGCTTCGGGCCAACAAATGTTTTCTGTGCGAAAGCGCAGTGCTAACGTAGCGTCAGCAACAAGATGTTGGTCACTCAGTCGCAGCCACAGGACGTGGCGTTCTTAGACTGAGTTCCTCTATATCAGCGGGTATCGAAACATCCGCCGATAGAAATTAATTATTATTCCAAATCACAAGCTTCATTTCTGTCATTTCCTCAACTGCATATTTGATTCCTTCACGACCGGTTCCGCTTTCTTTAACGCCACCATATGGCATTTGATCTACACGATATGTCGGAACGTCATTTATAATGACACCCCCGACTTGTAATTTTTTTGAAGCTTTAAAGGCCGTCTCAATGGAAGGTGTAAATATCCCTGCTTGTAAGCCATAATTTGAGTCATTAACAGCGTCAATGGCTTCTTCTACTGATGAAACAGTATTGACAATAACTACAGGCGCAAATATTTCCTCACAAGATACACGACTAGTAGAAGATACATTCAATAACACTGTCGGAAGTAAAATATTGTTTTCAATACGACCACCTGTCAGTACCTGCGCACCTTCTGCTACCGCCTCTTCGATCCATGTGATAGCACGCTGCTGCTCAGTTTCTGAAATCATCATCGCTAAATCTGTTGTTGCATCAAGTGGGTCCCCTATTGTTAAGCGCTCTACTTTTGCTTTTAGCTGCTCTAAAAATTCATTCATTATATTTTCTTTTACATATATACGCTGTAGCGAGATGCAAACTTGACCTTGATTTGAAAAAGCCCCCATAACAATTCGGTCCATTATTTGATCGAGTTGAACGCCTTCATCCACAATAACACCCGCATTCGAACCTAGTTCTAATGTTACTTTCTTTAATCCAGCGCGATTGCGAAGGGAAATACCTACAGCTGGGCTCCCGGTAAATGTAATCATTTTTACTTTTGGATGTGCTAAAAATGCATCCCCTATTAGTTTGCCTTGCCCAGTTACTAAGTTAAATGCACCTTTTGGTAAATTTGTTTGTGCCAATAGGTTTGCTAGAAAATGAGCAGATAGAGCTGTTTGTGTTGCAGGTTTCAATACAATTGTGTTACCAGCTGCTAATGCCGGTCCAACTTTATGGGCTACTAAATTTTGCGGAAAATTAAAAGGTGTAATGGCCGCAATAACGCCCAATGGTTCACGAATTGTATAACCAAATCTACCCTCTCCGCTTTTAGATGCATCCATCGGAATCATTTCACCAGATAGTCGCTTCGCTTCTTCTGCTGCAAATTTGTAAGTTTCAATCGTTCGATCAATTTCAGCATAGGCATACTTTAACGGCTTTGCTGATTCTAGCGAAATAATGCTAGCTGCCTCATCTCGATTTTCAATAAATAGAACAGATAGCTGTTCTAAAATCTCTGCCCTTTGAAATGCTGTTAATGCTGCCATTTCGAATTCTGCTGCATGAGCACTTTCAATTGCATGCTGTACATCATCTTCAGTTGCCATCGCAAATTGTGCTACAACCTCTTTTGAGTAGGGGGCTTGAACCTCCATATACTCTTCTGTCATTTGCCATTGTCCATTAATAAATAAGCCCTTTTTCAAGACCTCACTCACTCCTCTCTCCAAATGGTTACGTATTCATTTTAGGTAACAAAAAAATGAATACGTAACCATTTTTGAGTGAAAAACAAACTGATGTTCATCAGTTCATTTCTTACTCGTAGTATTTCTTGGGAAAAGTTTAACAGATTCTGTTTGTTGGATGCAAGTGCTTTTTTTCTCCATTACCTCAAATAATTTTTCAATAGCAATAAATCCGAGGCTTTTCTCGGATTCTAAGCCTACTGTTGTTAAAGCAATCGAATGGTGTTTACTAAGCTCCACATTATCAATCCCAATAACATTAAAATCTTTAGGAACTTGAAAACCCCGTTCTAAACAAAGACTTAATATTTCAATGGCAATTGCGTCTGTTGCAGCACAAATAGCTGTAGGTTTTTTAGGAAGCTCAAGTATTTCTTCAAATGCTCGTTTAATATCATTTTTGTTAGTATTTGTTAAAAACGCCGACACTGTTTTCGCATCTATACCGCTGTCCTTTAATGCATTTTTAAAGCCTTTGTACCTTCCATAAAAAGTACTTATTTCATGTGGACCACCAATCCAGCATATATCTTGATGACCTAAAGATAAAATATGATTCGTCGCTATATAACCAGCTTTCACATTATCAATTTCTACAAAATGCCTATTTTCCTGATGCTTGCGATTATACATAATAAATGGGATACCTAATTTTTCAAGCTTAAAAAATAAGTCATCTTCATATAACATAGACGATAAAATAATCGCATCAGCCTTCGTTTCCAAAACAGCATTATAAATAGAATCTAAATTATCTTCCGTACCAAAATAAACATTTACTTTATAGCCTCGAGCATTAACATAATTAACGATTGCAGTTGTTGTATCGACAAAAAAAGGATTATGTAATGGCCCCGAAATCAATGTAATAATGCCTGTTTTTTTCTGTACAAGTGACCTTGCAATATCATTTGGAATATAGTTTAATTCTTCAATCGCCTTCATCACTTTTTCTATAGTTTTCGGCTTTACGAGTTCAGGAGTATTTAACACTCTTGAAACTGTTGTTTGAGAGACACCCGCATACTTTGCCACATCTTTTGAAGATACCAAAAAACCACCCATTTCATCTTTGTAAGCCTATTTTATACTATTACAGATATAATGTTAATAGATAAGGGAAAGTACAAGTATCACTAATTTCTATTATTAGGGATTATTTTTCCGCTCATATGGCTTAGCTGCTTCACTAGCTTTGAAATTATAAACGGGTGTGATCACTTTTAATATTTCCGCAGTTTCCTCTAGAACAGATGTAATTTCTGACATCGGTTTATATGCCATTGGGGCTTCATCCAATGTTTCTTCGTTTACAGATGTTGTCCAAATACCTTGCATCGTTTCTTTAAAAACTTCCATATTTAGTGCTTTTTTTGCAGCACGTCGAGAATACATACGACCTGCCCCATGTGGTGCAGAGTAATTCCAATCTGCATTCCCTTTCCCCATACAAATGAGTGAACCATCTCGCATATTCATAGGAATAACGAGCTTCTCCCCTTTATTTGCTCGAACGGCGCCTTTTCTTAACGTCATTGTTTCCGTATCAATATAGTTATGGATCGTATCAAATGTTTCGCTAAAATGCCAGTTCATATGCTTGGCAATTGTTTCGGCAATTGTCCAGCGATTCATCCGAGCATATTGCTGAGCGATTTTCATATCGTGAATATAATCATGGAAATATTCGCCCTCTAAATAAGCTAAATCTTTCTGTACAATTGGATTTTGTTCTTTATGAGCTTTAATCATCGCTTGAATTTCTTTTTCACGCCCCTGATCTTTCAGTTCGGCTATTTTCACTTTTAAATCTTCCCGTTGCAATGTTTCAAAAGCCCTTTTTTGATGCCAATTTGCTACCTTAGCTCCGACGTAACGCGAGCCAGTATGGATAAGTAAGTAATGTGTACCTGCTTCATCTTTAGCAAGTTCTATAAAATGGTTTCCTCCCCCAAGTGTACCAAGCGATAAATTTGTATAGTCATCCTTTAAACCACTCGCTACAAACTGTCTCCCCTCGAATTCAGCAAAATAGCGTTCAGGAGATACTTCCTGATGGATATCCTTTCCGCTTGGTATATATGCTCGAATTGTAGCATCGAGTTTAGAAAAATCTATATCCGCTTCATTTAACTCAGCTACAAATACCCCGCAACCAACATCAATGCCCACAAGGTTAGGCACTACACGATTTTGAAGCTGAATCGTTGTGCCTATAACACAGCCCTTACCTGCATGATAATCTGGCATAATCCGTACTTTTGTTCCTTCCATAAAAGCCTGATTTGCCAATTCTTTAATTTGATCGATAGCTGATTGTAATGCTGTATTTGAATAAATTTTTGCTTCCGTAAAACGTCCGTTAATTCGTATCATTTTAACCCCTCCTTCTATTTATACGAAAAAACAATTCATTTTGTTTCAATATAATCCCAATTTTTAATAATCAAAGGGCATCAACATTACTTGTTGTTGATTTCTGTTCCGACTGGACGCTTTCCTGGGGACGTCCTCTAAATGTCATCCACAACTTTGGGTGATGAGCAAAAAAAAAACGAAATACTAAAAAAATGCTCTAAAAGTTTAAATTACTTTTAGAACATTTCCTTTATTATTTAATCTTCATACTGAATATCTAACTTTTTCGGAATTTCTGGTATATCGTTTGATTTTACATCTACTTCTGCTAAAGCTAACGGATGAAATGGATATTTCTTCTGAACATCGAAAGGAATTGCAGTATTCTCCATTTTATTGTTCATCTGACTACGTGCAAGTAGGCCATTATTCGACAGATCAATGCTCATAATACTGTTAACCGCTTCTTTTAGCATTTCAATATCCTTTGCTTTAAGCGGCATTTGTTCGTCCATTAAAAACGGTTGAATATTGTCTTTAATATAGCCCTGCGCTTCCATTAAACAAGAAAATTCATTCAATTTATTTGCGTATAATTGTAATTGGGACTTTTCTTTTGAACGTTGTTGATTTAGTTCTAGTACTTTTTCCTCAATACGTGCTAAACGTATTTTCGTTAACTCCATAAGATAACTTTGTATGGAATGGATGGAATGAAGAATTAATTCCTCCGCTTCTTGCACTTTTTCATATTGAGCAATACAAACCAATTGCTGCTCATTTAACTTGTTAACACGTTCCTTGAAAAATCCATTTTGTGTATGCTGACCAAAGATAGCCTTCATAAGACCTTTTCCGTGAATTTTTTTATGCTGTGCGTCCAATCGATCGTATTCACGTAAATACTCACTATGCATATTTCGATATTCTCGTAACACTTGTTGATAAGATACAGCCTTTTCTGTAAAGCTTTCTACAATTTCATCCTGCAAATAATCAGTTTGTGAAATGATTTGTAAAAGTTGGTATAATGTTTGAACATTTTTAAATACATTGGCAACCTGTTCGTATTCTTGCTCATATTCGGTCACAATCGCTAAGTCACGTTGATAGCGCGAAAATTCATATTGTGTATCACCTGTATACTTTTCAATGTTCTTAACAGCAGATTGGAATGGGTCTCTTTGTGGAATAACAGTTAATTCGAAGCGGAAACGTTCAAGCCATTGCAAGAAGCGAATTAAAATGCCATACGTTTTCTTATCACTATTTTCTGCAACTCGATGAATTTCTGAAATTAATTGCTCGTACTCACTTTTTTTCCAAAGCTCATCACTTTTAATCTGTTTAGCTTCAATTGCTTCTCTTGCAGAGATCGCAACAAAATCACTTATTAAATGACCAAATCGTTCTCTCTCAGCTTCAATAAACGCCTTCGTATTTTCATTTGAATCGATGGCATTGATGACACAAAGCGGCTCAACACCTTTGTTTTTTAACGTTTCCATTAATAATATTTCTGGATTAATAGCCATCGAACCTGAACGTACTACCCAAAAGATCTCGTCCACACGGTTCATCAATGCTTCTGGGAAGTAGGCCATTTCTCCTCCCCCAGCTTCCAATGAAACAGAATCAATAATTGTCACAGATTTTAATAAATCATTTTTTAAATATACTTCTAGATAATCTAAATGTTCTCGTAGTATTTGAGAGGCGAAAGTATCGCCAGTCGTCAATAATTCTAGCTTGCTCATATCGAATACAGCTACGACACCATCTAAAAAATACGCCTTTATTTCTTCATGTTCACCGTATCGCAAAAATGTATTTACCCCAGTTGGATGCTGCTCACTAACAGGCAAAACTTGACGTCCTAGTAATCCATTTACCAATGTTGTTTTTCCGACACGCTCTTTCCCAACAATAAGAATCATTGTTTCGTTGTCAGCATCTTGAATGATACGATTTAAGTGTTTAGCTGTATCTTTTACATATGTATTTTGTACAATAATGCCATGTAATTGTCGCAAATGATCCACAAGCTGTGGCAAAATATTATTCGCTGAGGCTGTATATTCGATCGGCACATTATCAATATCTGTCATCCTCAATACCTCTTTTCTATGTATCTAAAGTTATTATAAATGAAAAGATTCCTTTATTAATACATAGTACTAAGAATTAACGATAAAAAAGGACAATATACTTAAATACCGCCGTCACAAATAGGTAAAAAATCTTATTCCACAAAACCTTCTATCGCAGATATTATTCCTCATTCAGACTAAAAGAAATAATAATTATTAGTAAATATTTGTACTGAGTTGATCTTCTCTTTATTCATCAACTCCAGTCATACGTGCATAAACTGCTCCAAGTGTTGGCATACCACCTTGTGCACCGAATTTCTCCACTGATAACGAAGCAGCAATATTTGCAAAATACACTGCCTGATCTAAAGATTGCCCTTCAACTAAAGCATAAGCGAGTGCACCGTTAAACGTATCACCTGCTCCTGTTGTATCTACCGCTCTCGTCATATAACCCGGAACATGAATAGGGTATTCACCATCATAATAGCGTGCGCCATCACTACCTAGCGTCATTATCAATTTATTAGGATATTTTTCTAAAACCTGCTCTATATTATCTCCAAAAATTTCAGCACACTCCGTTTCATTCGGTGTGATATAGGTAATATCCTCCATCCATTGCACATCAAAATTTGCCGCTGGTGCTGGGTTTAATAAAACAGGTACATTTGCTTCTTTACAAAGTTTTATTGCATACGCAGTCGTTTCCATTGGGATTTCTAGCTGCATAATGACCATTTGACTTTTTTGTATGATTTCTTTCGCTGCCTCTATATGTGTAGGCTTTAATTCATAATTAGCACCAGGTACTACAATGATACGGTTATCATTATTATAGAGTAAAATATTAGCAATCCCAGTAGGTGCCGATACACTTGTAATAGCTTCAGTTTGAATATGCTCTTGTTGTAAAACAGTGCGTAATGTTTCACCAAAACTATCGGAGCCCACACAGCCGATCATTGTGACTTCACTTCCAAGGCGTGCCGTAGCTATTGCCTGATTAGCCCCTTTTCCCCCTGGAATCGTTTGAAAATCTTTACCGAGGATCGTTTCTCCCTGCTTTGGAAAATTCCCCATTTGTACAACTAAATCCATATTTATGCTACCGATAACTGTAATCATCTTTATACCCTGCCTTCCATCTTATTTTTTCATTTTAACTGAGAAATCCGTAGAAAGACAGGGCATACCATTAGAAAATTGTGGAGTACTAATCTTCTTATTGATGTTCACCAATTCAGCACAAGCTTCAATTTAAAGTTTTCCCAATAAACCTTTCCTTGACTCCAATTCAATTTTTCTATCACAATCTTCACAAGAAAATTTCCCTTCCATATTTTGTTTATACAATCTATATTTATTTGATCCTTCTACAACCTCAAATGTTTTCTTACAAAAAATACAACGAAGCGAATAGCTAATCATAATATTTCCTCCTTTAAGCTGATATAGTTTTTTTAGAATATAGAACAAAATATAATGAAATCGAAAATAAAATACTAATACTACCGAAAATAATTGCAGTCATTTGAAGTGTAAATAATTCTGCAAATAGTCCTAATAGTAAGGTTAAGGATATTTGCAAAATATTTTGAAATATATTCGCAAAACTACCGAATCTACCCATTATTTCAGGCGGTACATTTTGCTGATAAAATGTTTCATAACCAGAATTACTAAATGCCATAAAAAATCCTAGAAAAACTAAACTTACAAATGCCAAAATACTTGATGTCGAGGCATAAAAGGCAGTGTAAAACAGCATTGTCAAAAACAAACCAAAAGCTATATATGATCGAGTGGACCATTTTTGGGCGAAGCTTGCGGCAACTATCCCACCGAAAATTGCTCCTGCTCCTGCACTACTCACAAAGGCCCCATATAAACTATCAGATAAAGCTAAATCATGCTTGATAAAAGTGGCTTCTTGAGAATCAAGCGCAAATGCAATCATTAATGTACTTTGAAAGAGTAAATAAATCGTTATAAAAAATACATTTTGGCGAATGAAAGCTAGTACAGCTTGATAGTCACTTTTTAATAGTTGCCACGTAATACGTTGCCGTGAAGTTTCCTTCATATCATCTACATCTGGTAAAAAGGAAATAATCAAAGCACAAACAAAAAATGTAAAGCTATTGAACCAAATTGTCACTGTCGTATTAAAAAGAATGATGAGGAGTCCTGCTAGTGCTGGACCTATTAAAAACGATCCTGAATTGAACGTGCCAAGTATTGCGTTAAAACGTTGTCTATCTTCTGAAGGAACAAACTTCGTAATATAATATGTACTACTAGGTCCAAAGAAGCTACTTGCTATATTCACTATAAATAACAGCGTATAGATGAGCCAAATAGATTCCATAAACGGCATACAAAAAACGATCAAGCCTCTGATCATATCCGTTGTAATCATCAACTTGCGTTTATTCATACGGTCAATGAAAGAGCCAGCTACCAAACTTGTTAAAACTCTTGCAACTGGTCCGACAATAAAGATTCCAGCCATCGCTGCAGGTGATTGTGTTAAATGCCATACAAATAAATTGAGCGCTACAAGATAAATCCAGTCCCCTAATTTAGAAAAACCTAAGCCCCCAATTAACAAGCTGTATTTTCGAAGGATTTTCATGTTGCTCCCCCTTTATTTTTCACTTGAGTTTTTTCTGTAAACATTTATATAAACTAGCTCATTACTAAAACATGTAGTTGTCTCTGTTTTGGACTGCGCGCTTTAGTGATGAATCAATAAACTGGATAGCATTCCATTTATTTACCATAACCCTATTTATATATTATCAAAATATTGCTTCAATTCGTTATACATTTTTTACAAATAAATGACGAATTAAAATAAAGTATTTTTATTATGTAAAGTGATTAAGTCTAGACATTTACCGGTCAAAGAGCTTTTTTTCATTACCACTCCTACCCGAACAATTCCTAAATTAAGCAATAAAAAAACTGAAGACAACAAGTCTGTCTTCAGTCATAAGGAAATCCCTTCAGCTATTAAAATGCAATACGATTTGCTTCATAAGCAGCGATTTGTTCTTCGTATTTAAAGGTAAGAGCAATTTCATCCCAACCATTCAGCAATGTTTCTTTATAGTAAGGGTCGATGTTAAATTTATAAACTACATCATCTTCACCCGTTACTGTTTGTGCCTCCAAATTGACTTCCATCGTGTACGTTTTTTCTAAGCCTTTTGCTAAAATTTCATCACACTCTGCTTCAGCCAGTTTGATTGGTAATATCCCATTTTTGAAGCAGTTATTATGGAAAATATCTGCGAATGATGGTGCAATCACTACATTGAAGCCGTAATCTAATATTGCCCACGGTGCATGTTCACGAGAAGAACCACAGCCGAAGTTATCTTGTGCTACTAAAATCTTAGAGTTTTTGAATTCAGGTTTGTTTAACACAAAGTCTTTTATTTCATTACCATCTGCTTCGAAGCGCCAATGGTAAAATAAATACTGCCCAAATCCTGTACGCTCAATACGCTTTAAAAACTCTTTCGAAATAATTTGGTCTGTATCGACATTTTTACGATCAAGTGGTGTTATCACACTTTTTACGATATTAATTGGTTCCATTTGCAATCATCCTTTCCGTGTAAATGGAATTTACACAGTTTCCTTTACGAATTCACGAACATCCACAAAATGACCAGCAATTGCTGCCGCTGCTGCCATTGGCGGTGAAACTAAGTGTGTACGAGAACCGGCTCCCTGGCGTCCTTCAAAATTGCGGTTTGATGTTGATGCACATCGTTCACCAGCTGGTACTACATCATCATTCATCGCCAGACACATTGAGCAACCTGTCTCACGCCATTCAAAGCCAGCATCTGTAAAGACTTTATCTAATCCTTCTGCTTCTGCTTGTTGTTTCGTCGAATAGGAGCCAGGTACAACAATCGCTGTTACATTTTCATGCACCTTACGCCCTTTGATGACATCTGCTGCTGCACGTAAATCACTTATGCGTGAATTTGTGCAGGAACCGATAAATACGTGTTGAATATCGATTGAAGTTAACGGTTGACCTTCCTCTAAGCCCATATAAGAAAGCGCTTTTCGAAGAGCCGCTCTATCTGACTCATCCTCATAATCTGCTTGTGTTGGAACATGGCTTGACACACCTGAACCCATTGACGGATTCGTTCCCCAAGTGATGATTGGCTCTATGTCTTGTGCTTGAATGATTCGAACTGTATCATATGTTGCATCTTCATCTGATGCTAAGCTTAACCAATAATTTGCCGCTTCTTCAAACTTTTCTCCTTGAGGTGCATGTTTTCGTCCACGGATATAATCAACAGTCGTATCGTCAGGAGAAATTAACCCTGCCTTTGCGCCCGCCTCAATCGACATGTTACAAATTGTCATCCGTTCTTCCATAGAAAGTTTGTGGATAGCCTCTCCGGTGAATTCCACAATATGTCCTGTACCTACTCCAATCCCGAACTTAGAAATAATCGCTAGAATAATATCTTTTGCAGCTACACCTACAGGAAGTTCACCTTCCACACGAATTTCCATTGTTTTTGGCTTGTTTTGCCATAGGGTTTGTGTTGACAATACATGCTCTACCTCAGATGTACCAATACCGAAGGCAATCGCTCCGAACGCACCATGTGTAGACGTATGAGAGTCCCCACAAACAATCGTTTTACCAGGCTGAGTTAAACCTAGCTCAGGTCCAATTACGTGAACAATACCTTGGTCAGGGTGCCCCATTCCTGCAAGCTCGACGCCAAATTCTTCAGCGTTTTTAGCTAACGTTTCAATTTGGTTACGTGCAATTGGATCATGAATCGTCGGTAGATTTTTTGTAGGCACGTTATGATCCATTGTCGCAAAGCTTAAATCTGGACGACGCACTTGACGTCCGTTCAAACGTAGACCTTCAAAAGCTTGCGGAGAAGTGACTTCATGAATTAAATGGAGATCAATATATAACAGGTCCGGTTTGCCCTCTTCCTGATAAACGACGTGTTTATCCCAAATCTTTTCAATTATATTTTTTCCCATTATCTTCACTCATTTCTTAAATGTATGTTGTCATAATGCTTTCTGAAACAAAGCTTGTATCTATTTCGTTAATTACTTTATCTGTCCATTCATTTGTCGACAGTATACGAGCGCCGTCACTTGCAAGATCTGCAGTGAAATAACCATCATCAAATACTGCACTCACAGCACGTTCAATTTCTGCTGCTTCTTCTTTTAAGCCAAATGAATATTGTAGCATCATAGCCACCGAAAGAATTGTTGCTGCTGGATTAGCTACACCTTGACCTGCAATTTCTGGTGCTGAGCCATGTACTGGTTCATATAGACCAAAATTATCTCCGCGAATGGACGCTGAAGGTAGTACGCCTAAAGAGCCTGTAATAACAGATGCTTCATCACTTAAAATATCTCCAAACATATTTTCAGTAACTACCACATCATATTGACTAGGATTTGTAATTAATTTCATAGCAACTGAGTCAACTAAATTATGCTCTACATGCACATCTGGATAATCCTTTTTCTTCGCTTCTACTACTTCGCGCCATAAACGACTTGTTTCAAGTACATTTGCTTTATCAACAGAGCATAATTTGCCTCCACGTAAACGTGCTAATTCAAAGGCATTTTCAACGATACGCTCAACTTCTGCAGTTGAGTAAACCGTTGTATCAATCGCGCCATTTTCAGTACGCATACGTGGTTCCCCGAAGTATACGCCGCCTGTTAATTCACGTACAATTATTAAATCGACATTTTCAGCTACTTCACGCTTTAATGGGGAAGCATCTAGTAAACTCGGGAACGCCTTTACTGGACGAAGATTTGCGAATAAGTCAAAATGTTTGCGAATACGTAGTAATCCTTTTTCTGGACGTAATTCAGGAGGATTATTATCCCATTTCGGACCACCTACCGCTCCAAGTAAAACTGCATCACTGTTTTCGCACATCTCAATTGTTTCATCTGGTAGTGGATTATTGTGTTGGTCGATGGCAGCGCCTCCGATTGTTGCATAACCTAAATGGAATGTATGGTTGAATCGCTTACCAATCACCTGTAATACACGTACAGCAGAAGCAACAACCTCTGGCCCAATTCCGTCACCAGGAAGTACTGTAATTTTTTTCTCCATCGTCAAAACACCTTTCTTTGTATAGCGTTGACTACGCTATTTTAGTAATACTCTCACCAATTTTTATAGGTGAGGTCATCAATATTACGACTACACGTTATTGGCATAATTGCGTTTGGAATGCGCATTATGCTGATTCCATTCACTACCATCAAAACTTGCGACATTTACACAGAGTCTTGAAAATCGATTAACTTACAGGCTGTGAACGAAGGTTTGCTTGTATCAAATGACGGTTAATGGCATTTAAATAAGCTTTTGCCGATCGCTTCCCAAGTTGTGTCGATATCTTTTATACACAGCGGGCTAATCCTGTTACAGTAGAGTTTTTTACTGTTCCTACACTGCATCAAAGCCACCGGGTGACGAAGCAGGAAAACCTGCTTCACTAATTGTCACTCCTAGGCGCTCCTGTTACTTGGCAATTTGTGTTGTATCGAAAATATTAATTTTTCGCGCTTGTAGCCACTTCTCTCACAACTTTTTCTTTACCTTCATTGATGAATGGCATCATAGCACGTAATTTAGCACCAACTTCTTCGATTTGGTGATTTGCACCAGCTTCTTTGAATTTTGTATAATCTGGACGACCATTTTCGTTTTCTTGAATCCAGCGACGAGCGAATGTGCCATCTTGGATATCTGTTAAAACATCTTTCATACGAGCTTTTACGGAGTCGTCGATAATACGTGGTCCTGCAACATAGTCACCCCACTCAGCTGTATCTGATACTGAGTAACGCATTGTTGCCATACCACCTTCAAACATTAAGTCAACAATTAATTTTAGTTCATGAAGAGTTTCAAAGTATGCTAACTCTGGTTGGTAGCCTGCTTCTACTAATGTTTCAAAACCTGCTCTTACTAATTGTGTAGCGCCACCGCAAAGTACTGCTTGCTCACCGAATAAATCAGTTTCAGTTTCTTCTTTGAATGATGTTTCAAGTAAACCACCACGAGCTGCGCCGATTCCTTTACCGTAAGCTAGAGCTAAATCTTTTGCTTGACCAGTTGCATCTTGATGGATTGCGAATAAGCCTGGTACACCAGCACCTTCTTGGAACTGACGACGAACTAAGTGTCCTGGACCTTTCGGTGCAACTAAGAATACGTCCACATCTGCTGGTGGTGTAATTTGACCGAAGTGAATGTTGAAGCCGTGTGCAAACATAAGTGCTTTACCTGCTTCAAGATGTGGAGCGATTTCAGCCTCATATACAGCTTTTTGACGCTCATCCGGAAGTAAAATTTGGATAACATCTGCTTCTTGCGCTGCTTCAGCAACAGTCTTTACATCTACTCCATCCGCTTTTGCTGCATCGAAAGATCCACCTGGACGAACTCCTACTACTACATCGAATCCTGATTCTTTAAGATTTAGGGCATGTGCATGACCTTGTGAACCATAACCGATGATTGCGATTTTTTTCCCTTTTAATACTTCCTCGTTGATGTTTTGATCATAATACATAGTAGCCATTGTTGTTTCCTCCTAATTTTTGGTTTGTTTTTTTAAACTTCGGATGCCAGTAAACCACTAAGGGCTATGTATCCAAAGCTATCCATTTTATATGCAAACTATTTTAAAATAGAGAGCTGCGAATTTGAGATTCTTTGTGTTTCACGAACAGATGCAGTAGCCCCTGTACGCGTTAATTCTTTAATACCATAAGGTCGAATAAGTTCAATAAAGGCATCAATCTTATCTGGATCTCCTACAACTTGATAGGTGACAACGTTTTTCGCCGTATCAATAATTTGTGGACGGAATGGTTCAACAATTGAATTCATTTCCAGACGTAAATTTGGTGGTGAAATTACCTTTACAAGCGCTAACTCGCGTAGCACGATTGATTTATCTGTTATGTCATTGACCTTTAACACATCAATTTGCTTTGATAATTGCTTCACTAGCTGTTCAATTTTACGCTCATCCTCTACGTTTACAACAAAAGTCATTTTCGAAAAGTTTGGCTGTTCAGTATGACCAACTGTGATTGATTCAATATTGAATTGGCGCTTCATAAGTAAACCTGTTACACGATTTAAAACACCGCTTTGGTTAATCACTGTTACTGTAATTACTCGTTTCAATTCTTTTTCACCCCAATCATTTCATGTAAGCCTTTGCCTGGTGCTACCATTGGGTAAACACATTGAAGTTGTTTTACACGACAATCAATTAACGCTGGCTCATCAGAAAGTAGTGCCTCGCGGAAAATACTCTCTGCTTCATCGATTGTGTTAATTCGATAGCCCTTCAAATTATATGCATCGGCTAATTTAACAAAATCTGGTTGAATCGGCATAAGTGAGGATGAATAACGCTCTTCATAAAATGTTTCTTGCCATTGGCGTACCATTCCTAAACAGCTGTTATTTAAAATCACGATTTTTACCGGTAAGTTGAATTCTTGCAGGATAGAAAGCTCTTGCGCAGTCATTTGGAATCCTGCATCACCTACAATGGAAACAACTTTTTTGTCTGGCTTCGCAAACTGGGCGCCAATTGCAGCTGGGAAGCCGAAGCCCATCGTACCAAGTCCACCAGACGTTACCCATCCATGATCATTGTTTAATCGATAATATTGTGCAGCCCACATTTGATGCTGCCCAACATCTGTCGTGACAATTGCATCACCTTCAGTAATTTTATGCACAAGCTCTAATGCTTCCTGCGGTAATACTTCTTTGTCCCCCGGCTCCTTGCTGTACCATAATGGATATTCCTTTGTATGATTATTTAAGAATGTTAGCCATTCTGCTGTATCCGGACCATCGAAGTCTTTTTTCAATAATGCTTTTAAAGCTTCTTTAGCATCTGAAACGATTGGGATGTCTGTTGGCACGTTTTTTCCAATTTCCGCTGGATCAATATCGATGTGTACGATTGTCGCATTTGGAGCAAATGTCGCCAAATTACCAGTTAAACGATCATCAAAGCGAGCTCCGATATTCAACAATAAGTCTGACTTTGTAATAGCTGTATTGGCTGTTACAGTTCCATGCATTCCTGCCATGCCGATGAATAATTCATGCTCTCCATGGATTGAACCAAGTCCTAGCAAAGTGTTTGCTACCGGAATTTGGTATTTTTCAGCGAATGCTGTTAACTCTTCTTTGGCATCTGCGAAGAGAACACCAGCACCAGCTAAAATAACTGGTTTTTTGGCCAATGAAATCGCCTGTATAGCCTTTTGAATTTGTAAATAATTTGGTTTGTACGTTGGTTGATAACCTGGTAAATATATTTCATCAGGGGCCTGTGGTGGGGTCTCTACATCAAATAGCATTTGAGACACGTTTTTCGGAAAATCAACTACAACAGGGCCCTTTCGACCAGTACTCGCAATATGGAATGCCTCTTTAACAATACGCGGGATATCATTAACATCCTGCACCTGATAATTGTGCTTCGTAATTGGTGTCGTAATCCCCATAATATCCGCTTCTTGGAAAGCATCTGTACCAATTACAGCCGTTGAAACTTGACCTGTGAAAACAACTAATGGAATAGAATCAATCATTGCATCAGCAATACCAGTTACTAAGTTCGTTGCCCCCGGTCCACTAGTTGCAATAACAACACCCGGCTTATTGGAAACACGTGCATAACCTTCCGCTGCATGAATTGCACCCTGTTCATGTCTAGTTAAAATATGACGAATCGGATTTTTATAAATGGCATCATAAATTGGTAGTACCGCTCCACCTGGGTAACCAAAAATAATTTCAACACCTTGTTCATGTAGTGCCTGCACTAATACGTCAGCACCATCTTTCGCTTGATAGGTTTGTTCAGCTTTTGCTGATGTTGCTAATTCTTCTTTTTCATTGATAGAAACATTCGTACTCATCAAATATGCCTCCTTCTTATCATTCAATTTCACATATCAGTAATGCGCATCATTGAAGTGTTACTAGCTGGTTCTCCCATTGAAAAGAGGTAACAGACTCTTTCAAACGTCGTTAAAAAAATAAAAAGCCTTTTTCTCCACACGCAAAGAACTACCTTGCGTAGGGATGAAAAAGACTTTCCATGGTACCACCCTTGTTTATAGCAAATAATTGCTACCTCGCGAATAAATGTAAGTATTTATGCACCTATGCGAAATCACTCGCATCCAAAACGATGTCATAAATCATTTATTCATTAATAACGAGCACTTTCGATTATGCCCGGAGCTATCTAATTGCGTACACGCGTTTAATAGCTCACTCCGAGGGGATGTCGGATCTAGTTGTATCGCCGGCTTCCAGCACGACCGGCTCTCTGGTAGATACAAGGCTCTAGAACCTTTAACCTCATCAACGTTTTACCTTTTTAAATTTTCATTACGCCACCTGTAGAGGCGTTTGTTACTAATTTTGAATATCTTGCTAGCCAACCACGCTTAATTTTCGGTTCAAATACCGGTAATTTTGCACGGCGCTCCGCTAATACTTCATCTGAAACTTCTAAATTGATCGTACGATTTGGTAGATCAATTGTGATCACATCGCCATTCTCTACTAAAGCGATAGGACCGCCTTCTGCTGCCTCTGGTGAAATATGTCCGATTGAAATACCGCGAGATGCACCGGAGAAACGTCCATCCGTAATTAACGCAACCTTTGTACCAAGACCGCGACCTTGAATTGCAGAGGTTGGTGCTAGCATTTCAGGCATCCCAGGGCCACCTTTTGGTCCTTCATAGCGAATGACGACTACATGACCCTCTTTTACCGTTCCGTTATCAATATTTTCCTGTGCTGCATCTTGTGAATCAAAGACAATTGCTTCACCTTTGAATACTTTGATAGAAGGGTCTACAGCGCCTACTTTAATAACTGAACCGTCTGGCGCGATATTACCAAATAAAACTGATAAACCACCAACTGGGCTATAAGGATTATCTTTCGTACGAATAACTTCATCATTTGTAATGTGATAATCCTCTACAAGTTCGCCCATTGTTACTCCTGCAACAGTTTGTCGATTTGGGTGAATAGCACCCGGAATAGATACTAATTCATTAATAATGGCACTAACGCCACCTGCTTTATTTATATCATCCATTGAAATATCTGAAGCAGGCATAATTTTCGCTAGATACGGTACACGCTCTGCTACTTTATTAATATCTTCAATGTTATAATCGATTTCAGCTTCATTGGCGATTGCTAATGTATGAAGGACTGTATTTGTCGAACCACCCATCGCCATATCAAGTGCAAATGCATCATCAATTGCTTCTTTAGTAATAATGTCTCGAGGCTTAATGTCCTCTTTAACCATACGGACTAATTGTTTAGCTGCTTCTTTAATAAGCTTATGGCGCTCATCAGAAGTCGCTACGATTGTTCCATTACCAGGTAAAGCTACTCCTAGCATTTCCATTAAGCAGTTCATAGAGTTTGCAGTAAACATTCCTGAACATGAACCACATGTTGGGCATGCATTGTTTTCAATATCTAACAGCTCTTCAGATGACATTTTGCCTGATTTAAGAGCTCCTACACCTTCAAAAACTGAAGTTAATGAAAGTTGCTTACCAGTAGCAGAAGTACCTGCCTCCATTGGACCACCAGATACGAAAATTGATGGTACGTTAGTACGAACTGCTGCCATTAACATCCCCGGTGTGATTTTGTCACAGTTAGGAATATAAAATACGCCATCAAACCAGTGTGCATTAATAACTGTTTCAGCAGAGTCTGCGATAATTTCACGGCTTGGTAACGAGTAACGCATACCAATGTGCCCCATTGCAATACCATCATCTACACCGATTGTGTTAAATTCGAATGGAATTCCACCCGCTTCAATAATGGCCTCTTTGACAACATCAGCAAATGTACGTAAATGAACGTGACCTGGTATAATGTCGATATAAGAATTACAAACCCCGATAAATGGCTTGCCTAAATCTTTCGCTTTTACTTTGCCTGTTGCATATAAAAGACTTCGATGTGGCGCACGATCTACGCCTACTTTAATCATGTCACTTCTCATTTTAAACGCCCCTCATTTATTGCTATGTTCGTTGCTATATACGAAATGTTCTGTCTATTTTATTTTTGCGTATATGTTAATCGCCTAAGACAACTAACTGCTGTAACGAACTTGTTAAATTGTTGTTATCATAGTACGAAAAAAAGGTCTCGTCAACAGTATTTTTTGAATTGTCTAAACAATTTAAAAAATCTACAAAATTTGAAATCGTTTTCATGCTGACTAATTGTCGTTTTTATCTCGCTTCTGTGAATATTTTGACATTTCGTTCAAATTTTAATTTTTTCAATAATCTTTCGATACTTTCACTTAATCTTTCAAAAGAGATGAACTGCAATTAAAGAAATAGCGCTTATAATGTAAATAATTTTCTTAAGTACCCTGTCAAAAACACATTATCAGGATCACATTGACTTCGAATGGCTAAAAATTTTTCAACATCCGGGTATAGCTCGTATACATAATTAGCAGTTAAATGATTTAGTTTGCCCCAATGTGGTCGTCCCTTATATTTCTTCATCATCGTATGGACCCATTCAAAATAAGGACCTTCCTGCATTCCTTTATACATATGAAAGGCAATAAACGCTGTTTCTCGACCTTGGGTTGGACTTAAAAAACCTGCTTCACCTGCTGTCGTCCGACATTCTAACGGAAAATGCACATTAAAAATTCCACTATTAAAAGTTGCATGGATCTCCTCCATACATGACTCAAATTGCGTTAATGGAATAGCATATTCACTTTCTTGGAACTTTACGCTACGTGGAGACGGATAAATTTCATAGCTTATCCCCATTTTCTCCCCTTCTACAACATTTGCTGCCGCTAACTTACTCATAGCACCACTAAACGATGGCTTCCATTTACAAAGTTCGGACATAGCAAAAAAAGCACCGTTCTCTACTATTTGAAGTTTCAATGTTTCAATTCTTTTACTCCATTCACTCTGATAAACAGGCGCTATAGCGTTCATACGCTTTACTTGAATTGTTTCGCTACTAGGGAAATAAAACCACTCAACATGTCGATGCCGTCGAATATCTTCAGCAAATTTCGCCAGCCCATTTGCTAAAGTATCTCTTGTGCTTACATAATGTAAACTGTAAAGAGGAATTACTTTGATCGTCACTTTAACAAGCACACCAAGCATACCTAATGAAACATGTAAAGCTTCAGATAAATCATCCATTCCTCTCATATGCTCCCTATAAGTACCTGTACCATCTACAAATCCCCATTTTGTTACAGCTGAGGATAACGACCCGAGTGTTACGCCCGTTCCATGAGTACCAGTTGACACTGCACCCGCAATCGTTTGCTCTTGAATATCGCCCATATTTATTAGAGCAAAGCCATGTTTCGCAAGCAATGGGCCTATTTCATATAAATAAGTCCCTGCCCAAAGTGTCGCCTCTTGCTTCTCTTCATTCACCGCTATAAGCCCACGCATATTATGTAAAGACAATGCTATATGCTCAGGCATCGCAACAGCGCTAAAGGAGTGAGCTGCACCTGTGACACGAATCGTTTTTCCAAATTCACGTGCATGCCCCACGATATTTGTAACCTCTTCAATAGAACGAGGTAAGTACATCTCAGATGGATAAGAGATTACATTACCTGCCCAGTTTGTCCACTTCTCACCATTTTTCCATTTATCTATAGAAAACATTGTCCATCCCCCCTATAGGTTGCATAAGCTCCTACATACTTGTCCCCTCTAACTCCATGTAGTTCTTGAAATCTTTCGCAAAGTTCTCCAGCCTTCGCATGTCGGAAATAAAGCGTGTCCCCAACATGAACATTTTTCTGTTTTACCTTAACGGGTGTCTGAACTTCTCCTGCGCCTTCTAGGTTAAGATATGAAAAAAAGGTTGGGTCATAGAATACCGGTAAGCGATCAGCACTAATTGCCCCTGACGCCGTATAGCCTCCGCCGTGACAAACAACAATATTTTTTTCTGGCTTTCTTGTGACACTTAAAGCAAATCCAGCTGCCTTTTCCAGCTGTAGATGCGTAAATTGGTCGAATAAGGCAGGTGCATAAAATGCAGAGCCAACCGTAATTTCTGTTACCTCCTTTTGTTGTGCTGTGTATGCCATACTTCCCGAACCACCACCATTTACAAAGTGCAAACTTGGAAAATATGCTTTTATATGCGCAATGGCTAATCTACGAAACTGAGTAACTTGCTTTTTAGCTTGCAATTGCATAACTTCAATCAATTTTCCTTTCACAGCATTAGCTGGACGATTACCAACTCCTGCAATTTGGGCCTCGTAACCCATCGCTCCAACTACCTCAATAAAAGCCTGATTTTTAATATATTCGAGGAATGGTGTTAGTGACTCAAGTGAATGGAGCGAAGAGCGTTTTGTACCAAAATAAAGCATCTTAAAATCCGTGGATACATTAATATCAATACATACCCTCACACGAACGCCTAGCTCTCGCCCTAGTTCTGCCAAAAATCGAACATGTTCTAACCTATCGACCATAAATGTGACAGTTTTTTCTGCCTTTACGAAGTGCAATAACTGACGTACAGCAGCCTCTTCCATCACCGGATATCCTAGCAATAAATCATCAAAATGCTGTTGAAGTAAAAATATTGTTTCTGCCGCAGTAAACGTCATAAATCCCTTCACATTGGGGAGATTATTTTGTATATAGCGTAATATCTCGACAGAACGAATCGATTTCGTAGCAACACGTATATTTTTCTGCCCACAGAAGTCATATACAGTCGCTATATTGTGATCCAGTGCATCAAAGTCCACCCAAGCAAAAGGACGCTCTAGTTCATGGAACGCTCGATCAAATCTAGTGGTCATCCTACCCCTCCTTTGTTTATATTTTGTCTTTGACATTTACCGTAGAAATTCCTTTTAATTCTATGCAAATTCTATGAGGACAAATAAAAAACAACCGTGGACATGTAATAAAATATGCCTTCACGGTTGTTTTAATAATGGACAAGCATTTAACTCACCTTTCTATTTTTTTAGAGATTACGAGGAGAATATAAAATCCGCTGCTAAATTTAATAAAACTAGCAGATGCAAGCCTGCAATAAGAAATCCTTGGCGGTTTAAACGTTTCATAGCTGTCATATTCATATAGACCACTCTCCTTTTTTCACATTATACGCTCAGAAAAATCAATTTTCAAACTATTCTTAACATTAAATTTATTCATTTTTCTGACAAACAGACCCAAATATGGCATGATAATAAGTGAAATTATACCTATAAGGAGTGTGAAAAGGTTGAAAAAGGCTTTATTAGTAATTGATTATACGTATGATTTTGTCGCTTCTGATGGAAAACTAACATGTGGGGAGCCCGGTCAAGCATTAGATCAAAAAATTTCTTCTTTAATTCACCAATTTATTGCTGAAAAAGAATTTGTTGTTTTTGCAAATGATTTACATGAGGAAGATGACCCATTCCACCCTGAAACCAAACTCTTTCCTCCTCATAATATTCGCGGCACTAAAGGACGCCATTTATTCGGGCAAGTTGGTGAACTGTATAACCTTCACAAAGATAAAGTGATGTGGCTCGATAAAACGCGTTATAGCGCATTTGCAGGAACTAATTTATCGATTTTATTGAATGAGCGAGGGATCAAAGAAATTCATTTAGTTGGTGTTTGTACTGATATTTGTATTTTACACACTGCGGTTGATGCTTATAATTTGGGCATATCAACGATCATTTATGCAGATGGTGTTGCAAGTTTTGATGCTGCAGGTCATGAATGGGCATTGCGTCATTTTGAGCACACATTAGGTGCAACTGTTATTAAGTAATCCATTTCGCGTTGGCGTAATGTAGTTTATTCGCTACAGAAAACACTTACAAATGTTTTTTCACAAAAGTGAGGTATCAGCATAAGCTAAATATTAATAAAACCTTTTTGTGAATTTGTAATAATTGCTAAAGAAGCGAGGCGCGTTTAATATACTCCATTCAGGGCATAACTAAGCAATCGCCATTATATCTTAGTTTAAGGAGATGAAAAAAATGATTAGCTTCATTTGGTATTTAATCATCGGCGGAGTATTAGGTTGGTTAGCTGGCGTAATTTTAGGTAAAGATGTACCTGGCGGCATTATTGGAAATATTGTTGCTGGGGTTGTCGGTTCGTGGATCGGTAGTATGGTTCTTGGCAACTGGGGTTGGCGAGTTAGTAATTTTTACGTATTCCCAGCATTGATTGGTGCTGTAGTGCTGATCTTTATCGTAAGCCTTATTTTAAAAGGTATGCGTAAAGCAACCTAAATATGTAATAAAGAGCCATCATTTTTGATGGCTCTTTACTTGTTGTAAAAAAATTGTGTCCATACATAAAAATTAAATGGCTCTTCGGCAAAACAGAAGATTGATTTCCGCTCCGGCTGTGCGCTTAGTTGTTGCTGTCGCACAGTTAAAACATTTGTTGCTGTCGCTTCGCTTTCGCACAGTTAAAACATTTGTTGCTGTCGCTTCGCTTTCGCACAGTTAAAACATTTGTTGTTGTCGCGCAGAGCAAAGCTTCCCGGTGGAATTTGATAAGTCGCTTGGGGCCAAGCCATAACGAAGATCAACAAAGATGTATCTTCTGTCATTGCACCCATAAAGTAGTTTACTTTTCTTTATATAGGACTACTTCTTTTAGCTCATCATGATAATCATTATATAAATTAAAATAATGTAACACCTTATTAACATATTCATCACTGTGATTGTATGTATAGACCGCCTGCCGAATATGACCATCTACTGCACCATTTTTCGATAAATAATTCGCGGCACTAAATATAGCGTCCTCAATATCATAAGGATCTGCTATTCCATCTCTATTTGCATCTACTCCGTATCCACCATATTTTTGAATGATTTCTGGATTCATTAATTCAGTCTTCGATATATCCCCTTTTCCTAACCCCGAGCAGGATGAATGTTTCCATCCGACAAATGTACAAGGCATAAATTGTAAATGTCCTTCTGCCCCAGCTGGTGAAACGAGCGAACTCATTGAGGAAAATCGTGTTTCAACTCGATGATGGGCGGCAAGCAACGTCCAAGGCACACCGTATTTCTCTTCCGCTGCTACATAGATGGGAATATATTGCTCAGGAATGTTCATATCGAAATTTTGTTGAATTTCTTCTAGTTCTTTTTGCTTTGCTAATTTTTCAAATATAGTTAATGTTTGTAGCTCCTTCCATGCAAAAAAGGCGAAAACACAAACAGTTATCGCAATTGGTATTAGTAAAGCTATCATGCCTAATTGAACGGAAGGCGATAGCTTCGGTTGGTTTTTCTTCTTTTTATTCGCCATATGTCACACCTAATCTCTCTAATACTATTTCTATTTTACCAAAATTACCGTTATTTGTAGTAGATTTTTCTGAATATAATTACCACTATTTTAGTAGTTGAAAAGATAGGGAAAAATATAGTAAAATATAATTCGATTAATTTTATGGATAATTACAGGGAGGAATTTGTTTTGTGGAAAGACTTTAAAGAGTTTGCTATGAAAGGCAATATTGTCGATCTAGCAGTGGCAGTAGTAATCGGTGGTGCTTTCGGTAAAATTGTTACCTCCTTAGTTGAAAATATCATTATGCCATTAGTCGGTATCTTAACTGGTGGTATTGATTTAACAAAAAGCTTTAAGTATGGTTCAGGTGATGCGCAAATTCAGTTAGGCGTATTTTTACAGTCGATTCTTGACTTTTTAATTATCGCCTTTGCAATTTTCATGGCATTACGAATTATGACTAAACTATCTCGTAAAAAAGAAGAGGCTGTTGTGGAAGAACCAGCACCAGAATTAGATTCTAAAGAAGAGCTTCTAAAAGAAATTCGAGATTTATTAAAAAAAGAACAAGCTTAAACCATATTCAAAAAAATCTGCCCATTACCACGGATAAGCCGAGGTAATGGGCAGATTCTTTTTTATTGAAGAGATTTATTTATGGACGCAAATTCCATGGTTCAAATACTCCCACATGTTTTTCCGGTATTTCTTGTTTTATTGCATCAATAATTCCTTGTGCAATTTCACTATTTATTAGCCATCTTGAAGAGTTGTTCTTTTCTATGACAAATCCAAGTTGCACTTCTCGATAAACTATATTAGGAAGTAAATAACTTTTGATACCGTCATTTTTTATGAAAGAGCTACTTCCTTTTATATGGTATAAAATTATATTTTTTGTAGTAGGAATCGCTTCTAACAGTGACTCCCAAACTCTTTTATCAGAACCATGAATCCAAGCAATAATACAATCAAATGTTCCATTTTTTTGCTGAGACTCTGTTAATGCCAATTTAAAGTGATTGTAATTCGTATAATCAACTAATATAGGTGATAATTTCGAATCATTTTTAACTTCATCTATCAAATTTTGCATTTTCTTTTGTTGTCTACCGATAACGGTTACATAATTACCTTGCTGTATAAGCCATAAAGAAACATCCTTTAGCATTCCTGTCCCACCTATCACTAACCAATTTTTCATTTTATTTTCCTCCCTCACTTATCTCCTACTATTCCTAGATGATTAAATTTAAATAATCTCTCTAATTTTCTGAAATTATCTTGTTCTTCTTTAGTATACATGTTAAATTGGTAACTATTATTGAGAATATTGGGACAAGAAGTTCTAATCTTTTAGATATTTTGACTCCCCATTATTATGATGAAGAAAAGAGTGACGACATGACAAACAGCAGAAGTATTGAAACAAAACTTGTACAACTTGGCAATTTAAGTGATCCGTTAACAGGTGCTGTTAACCCACCAATCCATTTATCGACAGCTTACAAACATACAGGTATCGGTGAATCCACTGGTTTTGATTACACACGAACAAAAAATCCAACTCGTGCACTATTAGAAGCCGGAATTGCGGATTTAGAGGGCGGAGATATGGGCTTTGCCTGTAGCTCTGGTATGGCGGCGATTCAATTAGTTTTATCATTGTTTAAGCCTGGGGATGAATTAGTGGTGCCTGATGATTTATATGGTGGTACATATCGACTTTTTAATTTCTTTGAAGAAACATATAATATTAAGCCTGTCTACTCAAAATTCGAATCGGTTGAGCAGGTAGAAGCATTAATCACCGACAATACGCGTGCCCTATTCATTGAAACGCCGACAAATCCGCTTATGCAGGAATTTGATTTGAAATTATATGCGGAATTAGCTCACAAGCATGGGGCATGGTTAATTGTCGATAACACGTTCTATACACCTTATTTCCAACGTCCAATCGAATTAGGTGCAGACATTGTCATTCATTCAGCAACTAAATATATTGGCGGTCATAATGATGTGTTAGCTGGTTTAGTCGTCGCTAAGGGTGTTGAATTAGCAGAACGCATTGGCTTTATTCACAATGGTAGCGGTATGGTATTAGGTCCGATGGATTCCTGGTTACTTATTCGTGGATTAAAAACATTGCATCTTCGATTAAAGCAGCACGATGCAAACGCAAAAGCAATTGCTGCCTATTTAGAGGAAGAAGAGCTTGTAACAGACGTGCTCTACACAGGAAAAGGTGGTATGCTTTCATTCCGCTTGAAAAAAGCCGAGTGGATTGACCCATTCCTTCGAAACTTGAAGTTAATTACATTCGCTGAAAGTCTTGGTGGTGTTGAAAGCTTTATTACATATCCTGCTACTCAAACACATGCGGATATGCCTTATGAAGAACGTATTGAACGTGGAGTTTGCGACCGATTACTTCGCTTCTCTATTGGCGTTGAAGAAGCTGAAGATTTAATTGCGGATTTAAAACAAGTATTCGATACCCTTAGAAAAGAGGCTTAATGATGAAGCAGCATATTGAAACAAGTTTAATTCACGCAGGTGTTCGTGACGGCTATGAAAATAAAAAAGGTGCAGTCAATGTGCCTATGTATTTATCATCTACTTTCCATCAGGAGCGTATCGATGAATTCGGCGAATATGATTATGCACGTTCTGGCAACCCTACGCGGGATGCATTAGAAAAAGCAGTAGCAGAGCTTGAAGGTGGGGTCAGAGCCCATGCATACTCTTCTGGAATTGCCGCAGTATCTGCAGCATTAATGCTATTATCTCAGGGTGATCATATAGTTATTACAGAGGATGTTTATGGAGGAACTTACCGCTTCGTCTCAAAAGTCTTACCACGCTTCGGTATTTCACATACTTTCGTCGATTTCACAGATTTAGCGGCGGTAGAAGCTGCCATTACACCAGCTACAAAGCTTCTCTATATGGAAACACCGTCTAATCCAACACTTGGCATCACAGATATCCGTGGAGTAGTAGCACTTGCCAAGCAGCATAATTGCTTTACGTTTTTAGATAATACTTTTATGACACCTTTACACCAACGCCCACTAGAGCTAGGTGTCGATGTTGTTATTCATAGTGCTACAAAGTTTTTATCTGGGCATTCCGATATTATTGCAGGATTAACAGTCACTGCTGATGAAAAGATTGGTCAGGACCTTTACTTTATCCAAAATTCATTCGGCAATATATTAGGTGTACAGGACTGCTTTACTTTATTGCAAAACATGAAAACAACAGATGTGCGTTTTAGTCGATCTACTCAATCGGCACAAAAGATTGCGGAGTTTTTAGACACAAATGCTCTTGTCGAGCAAGTATACTACCCTGGGCTTGCATCACATCCTGGTTATGAGATTCATCAAAATCAGTCAACTAGTACAGGTGCAGTATTATCCTTCCGCCTCCCAAACTATGAAGCTGCAAAAGCACTTGTAGAAGCGATGAAAATTCCGGTGTTCGCCGTCTCTCTAGGTGGCGTAGAATCGATTTTATCCTACCCTGCTAAAATGAGTCATGCAGCAATGGAGCCTGAGGAACGTGCAAAACGTGGTATTACTGATGGTTTATTACGTTTCTCAGTAGGGCTTGAGCATGTTGACGATCTGATCGCGGATTTCGCTCAAGCATTAGAGGTTGCCGCAAAGAAATAATAAAACAAACGCGTTTCCCAAATTTGGAAACGCGTTTTATTTATGACCTTCTAGATGATTCAATTGTTCACACGAGCTAGTACTCGATATAAATAATCTCCATGTCCCTTCGCTAGCGTTACTTCTTGTTCATCTGATATCCAGTAAAATGAAAATTCTAAGTCTGCCTCGTTTACACCTGTCGGACAATGCTTCCACGAATCTCGTTTTTCATTTGCCGTTAAATGATAAAAATAACGCTTTTGTAATACCCCTGAATGATGATTAAAAAAATCTTGGGCAATTAACCCCTTCACTACTAAATAGTCTAACCCCGTCTCCTCAAACATTTCCCGAGTTACTGCTTCTAGCGGTGTTTCCCCTTCCTCTACCGTGCCTTTCGGAATCTGAATCCCTGCTCCTTCTGTATTTTGCTCAAATACTAGCACTTGTAACTGACCCTCATGCTCTCTCGTAATATAGCCAAATGCTTTTTCAACAACTTGCATGAAGTCATCCCCCTTCTCGTGATTTATGTTACAATAAATAGAAAAATTGGAATTGCAGGTGATAAGTATTGAGTTCAATTATACGACATATGCAAAAGAATGACATCATTTCTGTGCAAGAAATTGCCAAAAAGAGTTGGCACCAAACATATGAAGGAATTATCCCTCCTGAGGTTCAAAATCGTTTTTTACAAGCCGCTTATAGTAGAGACCGATTGCAAGGTCGTTTGGAAAAAAGTTTATTTTTAGTTGCTATAGTTGGAGAATCGATTGTAGGCTTTGCCAATTTTTCAAATGTTATAAATGGAGAGGCAGAACTTTGCTCGATATATTTACTTCCTGAAACTCAGGGCAAAGGAATTGGTACGGCTCTATTACAGGAAGGGATCAAAATGCTTCCAAATTTAATGTCACTTTTAGTTTGTGTAGAAAAGGAAAATACGATTGGTATGAACTTTTACGAGGCAAAGGGCTTTAAAAAAACAGAAGAATATGACGAGTTATTTGATGGCCACTTATTGAAGACAGTTAAACTTAGCTTATCACTAACTGCTTAGTGTAACGGAGTTAAAACTTACTCCGTTACACATTTTATATGTAAACTATGCAAGATGGATTTGCTCAGATTGGATAACAAGTGCTGTTAAGCCTGAATGACTCCCAGATTCATGGGCCTCTCCTGTTTGCCAAAGAACACCTTCTCCAGTCTTTAAAATTACTTTCTCTTGATCCTCACCACAAACCCATCCTTCTCCTTGAATGACAATAAACAACTGTGGTACAGGCGCCTCGTGCATCCCAACAACACCACCAGGTTCTATATAAATGAAGCCCATATTAGCAGGCTCCACAGTCTTCATGATTTTCGTATAAAAAGCATCTATCGATTGATAATTATTGATTTGTTTGGCCAATTCTTGTGTGAAATTATATTTTTCCATGTACATTACCCTCCTTTAAAAACACTGTAATACTACCCATGCTTTATCAAATTGTTTATTTTTACAATCTTCCTCACGTATCCAGAAGTACAATCTGCCACTATCGCCCCACATAAGCCCTAAATCATCCTCTGTATCAAATTGGAGTAATAATCGCCAATCAGTTGCGCCTGCCTCTAATTCCTTTCGCAAAGGATCGTCATATCCTGTTGAGTCTCCACAATATAAACCATTTGTCACCAGTTGACATTCTAAATACATATCACCTTGAATCGCATCTGGATAACCGTCTATGCGATGAGTAGTCATAGACAAATTATCTTCCTCCATCCACTCGTATTCAAAATCTCTGTAGCTATCAGCTTCTTCTTCACTTAATATCTCTTCTAAATACATCGAGTATGGCGATTCCCAAGATGGAAGTGTCAATTCATTCTTAAATTGTAGCGTCGCACTGTCGATGTTACCATGCTCGAGTAATGATACGGGAATTTCCATTCTATTCAGGCTACTAGTATCTTGAGAGAAATAGAAAACTTTAAAGCCATCATGATCTTTCGGGTCGTATCCCCAAGGTTGCTCGACAGCATCATAGAAAAAGGAAAGCACACCATCCACAGGTAATAAGCTGTTTGTATCATAAGCCTTGATTTCTGCTAGATTTAGTTGGCAAAGAAAATACAACGGTCTATTGTCGTTTGTATGTGGCCATGAGAAATCAGATGGTACATCCGGACAGCCACCAACTTTTGAGCCGCCAATCTGTATTTTTTCTTCATGTATTTGATTTACCATCATTCGAATGGATTCTTTTGCGAGAGGTAATAATTCCTCCGTTTTATGCGCTAAGCCAAATTCCTTTAATCCCTTCTTTATTTTTTCTACGCTGCTCATTTACTTCCGCCTCCTAAAATTGTCTTTTTTTTCATATATTCATTTTATCAGAACAAGAATGAAAAGCCCCGTAAACAACAAAAAAACCCAGAATATGTTCTGGGCTTGATGACACTTACATTTCTAGCATGATTAAAACTGTCGGGCTTTTGCTTCACTTCTCAAGATACGGTTATGGAGAGTAATCTCCGTTTCACCATTTACTTGAGATTTTGAATGCTTAATCCTTGACCAGTTGCGGTGGATTTTTTGAGATTTTGGGTCTAAATGTTCGAACCTACTCATTCGCGCCATCCTCCTCATCAATATAGATTTCATAAGTGAAACCTTTTTTAGTATGACCTTGCGATTTAAAATTATTCAGTTTTCGATCCCCATACTTCTTGCAATGTACTTCTAAATAACGCATCTAATTTTTGTGTAGGATCATCGACTTTAACGTGGAGGTTTTTACAGTATGCCTCAATATGCTCTATTTCTTTATCTAAATACTCATTAATACTTTCAATACGCGGCTCCATATTTAGTTCGTCACCAGCCATTTTCCTCTGCAAAAGTTGCTCAATTTCGGTTTTTAAAGGACCTTCAGAGATAATTGCATTTAACAATTCCTGAAAATCAATTGGTGGAACCGTATTGTTTTTCTCTATCCATTTACATGCTAAAACTGGTCTGAGGACATAGAAATATTTTTTTATTTTTACTTCTGATCCCTGTAAATACTCTCGATAATTGTTTTTAGCCATGTTTAAATAGTGATATAAACTTGCATTTGGATAAAATACTTCACTTTCCAGTAATAGTACATTGTCAATAAATGAATATTGTTGGTCATACACTATATTGCTTCGTAACCATTCTAATAGCGGTGGATTACTTTTGCGAAATAGTCTTAATGCCTTTGTTATTTCCCATCCACTAATATCCAACAAATCATTAATCGGTACTTCTATAACATCCCTTTTAGCACCAATACCTTGAGGGTCAATTGAAAGATACCACTGAGGTTGATGAATATATATAAAACGAACATCATAATCACTATCCTTGGAAGGAAATCCCCAAACACGACTACCTGATTCTACTGCATATAAAATTTTCACTTGATACTCTTTTTCAATTTCTTTTAATTTACTTAGTATAATTTCCTTCATGTAAATACCACTTCCCAAATTTAGTCTTCTAAAGTATCTGATTTGTATCAACTTTACCTGTATGATCACATACTCTCAGTTGGTTTCGACCGCTTTCTTTTGCAATATAAAGTGCTTGATCCGCCTTGTCAAGTAACTCATAAAATGTTGAAATGTTTTTAGAATGACCATACCCTGCGATGCCAATACTCACTGTCACATTGATCTCAACATCATCCGCATAATAAGGATGATGTTCAACATGCTTTCGAACTCTTTCCGCTATCTTTACTGCGCTCTCTAACGTAGTATTTGGAGATAAAATGACAAACTCCTCTCCCCCATATCTTGTAATAATGTCGATTTTTCGCACAGAATTTGTAATGATATTTGCGACGTGTTTTAGGACTTCATCACCGATTAAATGCCCATATGTATCATTGACCTTTTTGAAAAAATCAATATCAATCGCTATACATGAACAATGATTTTGTTCCTCTAAACATTTCTGAAAAACAAGCTCTCCATGTTCAATCAAATAACGGCGATTATACAGCTTCGTCAACTGACAAGTAACTGATAATTTTTTTAGTAAGATTGTATCCGTTTTCACCTTAGCACTCATTTCGTTGAAGGACGAACAAAGCTCCTGAAATTCATGTGCATAAGGTGCCAACTGTTGTTCATCTATTTGATAATCATAAAATCCTTGTTCTACTTTTCTAACGCCTGTAAGAAGCTGTTGGATTGGTTCTTCAATTTTTTTAGAAAGATGTAACATCATTTTAATCGTAAAAAACGAACCTACGACTAAACAAAATGTTATCAATAAAATTCTAATGATGAATGGTTGATACGCCTCAAACAGACCTATTTCTGATATGATAAACCATTTTCCTTCATTTATAGGCTTACTTTTTGCAAGTACTCGCTTATTATTCGCATCTTTATAAAGCTCTAGGTCACTTATTGTATTTTTTTCAGCTGCGTTTAGGATATGCTCATCCACTAAATAATTGCTAGAAGTCCGTTGCTGTTTACTATTAAAATCTGTGAGCATAGTACCATTCTGATCTATAATATAAGCTTTTCCTAAAAAGCCAACTCTTGATTCATGTAGTAGTTGATCGATTGTGTCTAAATTTACTGCACCAAAAACTACACCATTGAATTGTTGTTGTGCATTTAAAATAGGTGAAGCAAATGCAAGAATAGGCTTCTTCGTAACTTTACTAATTAAAATATCTGTTATATATGGTTGTTTCGTCTTTTTAGCAACCTGAAAATACTTACGATTCTTTACATCCATTCCAACACCAACACCAGATGTACTATATTCAGTAACGGTATCAAATTGTACGATGCCTTCTTTATTAACGAATATTAAGTCGGTAAAATCGGTTTTTTCTTTAAAATCTAGAAAAAAAGCTTGCGATTTTTCATAATTATAATTTTTTACAAAATCTAAATTAGCTATTGTATGTATATCACTGGATCGTTCTGATAACCAGCTTTCAAAAAAATATGTTTGAGCATCCAAATAATGCGTCATCTCTTCATTCTGATGCTGTATAGTTTGCCGATATTCAATGTAAAGCGTTGGAATAAAAATACATAGACCAATAATAAAAGTAATCCATAAAAGCGCTCGATGAAGCTGACCTTTTATCGTGTATGGTCGTGGAAATTTTTTCAAAACCCTCAAAGCACTAACCTCCAAATTAATCTAAATATTTCCTAAAAATGGGCAATAAATAGTATTTTATTCATTAAAAATACCACAACCGAATGATTGTGGCAGTGAGAAATTTAATAGTTGATAAAAATTATTGCAATAAAATTTGGAAAATTGTTATAAATACAGCCGCAGCAATGGGTACTATTTTCAAAGAGGTATAACCAACTGAAGATGTACATATTGGCTCTAACGGATCCTTCGTTGGTGAAGCTAAATATTGAAGAAAACGTTGCCAGCGACTTTTCTTGTATGTCATTAGCTGCTTAGGAATCTCCACTTTATCTTGATCTAAGCTGTCTTTTAACCATTGTTCCTTTTGAAATTCATCCTTAAGCATCGAAATCTTCCTTTAGCTTTTCCTTTAAAGTCCTTATCGCATTATGTAGCCTTGATTTAACTGTGCCAAGTAGAATGGACAAAATTTGTGCAATTTCCTCTTGTGGCAAATCATGATAGTAAACGAGCAAAATAACCGCTCGTTGCTTTTCGGGTAATTGAAGTATCGCCTCTTGTATCGTTAATTTCTCGTCAGCAGAAATTCGATGACTGGACGTCGGTACTAAAAACGGGAAGAGCGTACGCCATTTTTTGCGCCGATTCAATTTATTAATCATTAGGCGATAAGCAATTTAAAATAAAAAAGCTTTGACCGTACCCTTTTGCTCATCAAAATCTTCTTTTATATATTGTAAACGCTCAAAGGTATCTTGCACAATATCAATGCTTAGCTGATCTTCCCGAGTATAGCGAAATAAAAAGCAGTACAATGGCTCATACAAACGACTATAGAGCTGTTCAAAGCCCTCGACATCGCCGTTTTTATAGGCCTCCATCCACTCCTCATTACTCATCATCCAGCTCATCCCCCCAATGAGCCTTAATGGACTTCAATGTTATGGACACACGTGAAACTAAGTATGCGACTGTTACAATGACCCATACTTGCGATTGGTTTGTAAAAAACTGCACATATGGATTTTCGATTGTTTGTCCCTTTAGACACGAGCATATTTAATGCCTGCACACAAAGTATCGTATAAATAGCTAAGACAAGCGTTAATGTATCAAACACATTCCAGCGTAAATAAACCGTTGATTTTTTATAGTTAATTTTCCCATTCTCACGTACAATATATTTTCGCTCCATGGAAATAGTAATCACTATGAATACTACCATCATGATGCCACCAATAATAAGAGACACAATCCATCCAATTCCCATCAGATCACCTACTGTTATATATTTTTTTGCGATAGTTGCTAGCACCAAGCTAAGAACTGTTAAAATCATAAAATACTTATATTGTGGAAGCCATGTTTCGTCCATTAAATTTAAAGACACTTGTAAGCTGTCAAATAAATATAGCATCGGATTCCAAATTAAAAAAATAAAATAATCTTGGGGGTTTTTTTTCGCTAATGTTAAAAACATCGTTGACATTTGTATTGAAAACATAAATATCAACATAATCGGTTGCAACATACTTGTTGCCACTCTTTCATTTTTAAATAGACCAGCCAATATAAAACTCAATGGATATAATGCCAGTAACATAAAGTTACTCATTAAAATAATTAGCAAAAATGAAGATAATGAAATATCAATAATAAAAGAGTAGCCAATGAGTAGTAACCCTAAGAATAGATTTAATAAAGTAAAAACACCGATTCCCATTCCTATAAAGTAAGTGTGAGGCTTAACCCCCGTTCGCTTCACCCATTGAAGGGTTTTATTGGCCTTCATATCTGCTAAATAGATTGTAGCACTAGAAAAAGAAAAGAAGAAAATTAGCATTATTATAGAAATTGGTAAAAACTGACCTTTAATCTATCGCATTTCCACTCACTATATTTTTACAAATTACTGAAGTAATCATAAATATAAAGGCTGGAAGTATATTTCCAATAACCATTCCTGGATTACGTAAACTTTCCAACATATACATTTTTGCAATTTGTTTAATCATCCTACTTTTCCTCCTAAAATTTGACCTGTCACTTCACAGTAAAGACCTTCGATTCCCGGCAATTTAACCTCTGCGTATTTTCTATAGAGTTCATCCTTTGTGCTATTTTCAATGAGCTTCCCGTCTTTTAAAATCACTACATAATCAAATAACGGTTCTAACCCTGCCACCTCATGACTAATAATGATGATCATTTTGTTACGTTGGCGAATTTCATGCTGTAAGTAAAACATCAATTGCTTCTTCTTTGTTAAATCTAAATCAGCAAACGGCTCATCTAAAATGATAATTGGTTTATTTAATAAAAAAGAAAGGAAGATCGATACTGCTTTTCGCTGACCGCCTGACGCATTTTTCAATAATAGGTGGTCATAAGTCGGTAATCCTAATATTTCATATAGTTCTCCCAAATCAGCCTTATTGTTCGTCAATGTAGTAAAAAGAGCCATTACTTCACGAATTTTAAGATGCTGATAACTCGAAAAAAATTGGTATTGAAGCGCAACTTGTTCTTGTACATGTTGAGACGCTTCATTGAATACAATAGTACCTGCATCAGGTTTTACATCTCCAGCTATACATTTTGATAATGTAGATTTACCCGCTCCATTTTGACCTAATAATAAATAAGAATACCCCATTTTAAATGTGGCCGACACACCATCCAAAACGTTCACACCATTATATTTTTTCACAATATCCTTCACAATAAGCTCCAAAATAATCCCTCCTTATTACTATGTTCACTGACTATAAAAACGGCAAATAGAAAAGGTTCATTTTATTTTTAAAAAAATGAAATAAAATTATATATTTCTATAAAATGATTTTTTATGTAAAATACATAATTGTTGGGAATTAAGTAAAGATAAAGGAATATCATCTTAATATGGCTCTGACGAAAGATGTTTGATGAGCGGTTAGGGCAAGAAATTTTTATCTTGTTTTCCTGCAAGATTAATAATACTAACGTAAAAGGAGTTACCTAAGTGCGCGATTTTGAAGAACTTAAGTATTTTTTAGAACCTCATTTTGGTTTGAAAATAGGATGGGAGCTAATCGAATACGCTGTTATTGAACATCGACAATTAAGTAAAAAAGAACGATCCAACTTCAAAAAAGAACTTTTATATATGAAAGAACTGTTAGAACAAAAGCAATTTGAAAAAATACAACAAATTATTAAGAAGAATAACTTAGAAGATACAAAGCTTTACAATATTGATAAAATACAAAAATTTATTGATAAGGTTTTACCTATTATAGAGAAATATGAATATAAAAAAGGTATCCCTTATGTCCCCTTTAAAGCTTTAAACTATTTGTTTGATACAATTATTACTCCACCTAAAACAAAATTATCTTTCGACTTTATTGCTATAGATATTAAAAGAGAAGGAGATACATTTATTCATCATATTTTGCAAGATTTAAAATATGTAGAAAAAGCCTTTATGGAGAAAGATGAAGCTAATATTCAAAAGTTACTACAACTTTCTAGAGAAAAAGGGATTACTTTTTTTGAACCACAAGATCGAGATAAATTTATCGAAGTAGTTACGAACGAATTAAGTTATTAAATAAGTGTGTAATTGGTAAGTGCTATTTCAGTTGAACAAAATATGCCTTACCTTTCAGATACACGCAAAAAGACCTCTCATGAGGAGGGCACTGAAAAAGTCTATATCTTCTCACATTGCGAGGTATTCAACGATTAAGTCGTTGAATACCTCGCTTTTTTCATTTGGCATTGTGACTCTACTGTTGTTTTCCGAAGCATTCCGCTCGCTTTCCGCGAGCGAGCGCCGAGCCTCCTCCTACGCTTCGCTTCGTGCGGGGTCTCGTCTGTCTCGCTTTCCCGCAGGAGTCGAGCGATGCTTCTCCAAACAACGCAATGTATCACACTATTATTTTAGTCACGCTTTCCTTTATAATAAAAGAATTAATGTGCAGGTGGTGCTCCCGATGATTTCAAATCAAGAAACCCTTAATTTAAGTCCATATATGGCGATCTACGATATTGTTGTGCCAAAAGATAATATACTTCGCCAAATCAATGAACTTGTTGATTTTTCATTCATTTTAGAAGAGTTAAAAACAAAATATTGCTTAGACAATGGTCGTAATGCCATACCTCCAATTCGTATGTTTAAGTACTTATTATTAAAAGCGATTTATGATGTATCAGACGTCGACCTTGTAGAACGTTCAAAGTACGATATGTCATTCAAATATTTCTTGGATATGGCGCCAGAAGATCCATTCATTGATTCAAGTTCGCTTACAAAATTTCGTCGGCTTCGTCTTCAAGACGTAAACTTATTAGACATGCTCATTGGGAAAACAGTTGAGATTGCATTGGAGAAAAAATCATCAACAGTCAAACGATTATTGTGGATGCCACACATACAAAAGCACGTTACAACCAAAAAACGCCTAAAGAATTTTTACAAGAGAAATCAAAAAACGCTCGAAAAGCTGTCTACAAAATTGACGAATCGATGAAAGACAAATTCCCCGCAAAGACCACTTCTAACGAAGTAAAGGATGAATTAACCTACTGTAAGGAAGTTATTTCAGTCATTGAAAAAGAACCACAAATTGCACAAATGCCATCTGTCAAAGAAAAGCTGAATGTTTTAAAAGAAGTCGCAGAAGATTTCCAAGAACATCTAAATTACTCTTCTGATGCGGATGCGCGAAAAGGGCATAAGACGTCGGAGTCTTCTTTCTTCGGGTATAAGACACATATCGCGTTGAGTGATGAACGTATTATTACAGCGGCTGTCATTACAACAGGTGAAAAAAGCGATGGAAAATATCTTCAAGAGTTAATTGAAAAAAGCACACAAGCAGGTATGAAAATTAATACAGTTATTGGAGACGCAGCTTACTCTGAAAAGGAAAATATCAAATATACAAAAGAAGAGAAAATCGTGCTCGTGGCAAAGTTGAATCCTATTCTTACACAAGGACCACGAAAAGAAGAAGACAAGTTTAAGTTTAATAAAGACGCTGGAATGTTTGTTTGTAAGACCGGTCATCTCGCGACAAGAAAAGCACGTACGGGTAAAAAAGGAACGAGTAAGAGTCAAAGTCAGACATATTTTTTTGACATTGGGCTGTTATAAAGAAGGCGCAAAAAGTAAAACATATTCTGTCACAATTAAGTCGGATACACATGCCGAACAAGAGGCATTTCAAAATACGGAAGCATTTAAGTAATTAGCCGTAAATCGCTACAAAGTAGAAGCGAAGAATAGTGAATTAAAAAACGGACACGGATACGGCATCGGGTTTATTCAGCATGGAAATTCAAGGTGCTACAACGATATTCGCTGTCAATTTGAAACGGATATTAAAGCTACTAAACGAAAATGAATAAGGAATAGAGAAAGAAATAAGGCACTTCCTGTTCAAAATTGAACAAGAAGTGCCTTATTTTTATCTGAAAAAGGTTCGCTTTTATGAAAACGTAAGTTTTTCGGTGCTCCCCTCATGTGGGAGGTCTTTTTGTTATTCAGGACTTTATAATTTTCCAAAATTCCGTTCCATAGCTTTTATTAGTAAATCCAACAGGTATTTGTGTTTTTGCAAAGTTTTTGCCGACCTCTATCTTGTTTACCTGATTTTGTATTGGTGAGCCAAATGAAAATTCTAGTTGTAAGTCAGTAAGGTTAAACAAAATTGAATGGACGGTTCCAAAGC
The DNA here is from genome assembly GCF_056322905.1 of Lysinibacillus sp. G1-3. Lineage (NCBI taxonomy): Bacteria > Bacillati > Bacillota > Bacilli > Caryophanales > Bacillaceae > Lysinibacillus > Lysinibacillus sp. G1-3. The sequence goes on along the minus strand of NZ_JBWHYQ010000006.1, from coordinate 156,506 downwards.
TTTCGTTGTAATTATGAACAGATAGTCCTTTAGGAAACTCCTTTAATAGAAGTTCTTGGATTTCTTCAACAGATCTTTTACCACTTTCCGAAAATTCCCCCTCTAAAATATCATATCTTAATTGAGAATGCTCAAGTTTGCCTGGCTCCATTTTTTGTATTGAAGAAAATAGCCCATGGTTAGTGGCAATAAGATAATCTAGTTCTGCACATTTCACTTCTTTTATTCCGTCATATGTTCCAATCAAGGCTGCGGCGCCATTTGCATCCGCTATCAGTAAATTCATATTCGTTCCTACTGGCATATTATTTACCATATTAATAGCTTCTTCTACATTTTCACAATTTTCTAATAGAGCTCTGACAATAACCATAAACTGTAAACCAGGTACTACTGGTGGTCTCATACCAGGATATTTGCCAATGGGCATGCCACACGATGCATACGCAACACATAGCCCCTTCTCATTTAAACCTTCGCTCCGACCGAATGTAGAAACAGAAAACCCTGTATGAATATATTTTCCTTCGACGACCGTTGTACATAAACGCATATCTGAAATAGCTGGCGATAAATCATAATTTCTTATGACATATGTTTTACCATCCGCCATTTTTCCAGGCAAAATAGCCCCTAAACTACATCCTCCAGGAATTAACCACGCATTTTGATAGAAATGTAGTTGTTCGGGCTTATATCCAAAGCCTTCTAATTCTTCATTTAAACTTGGGCAATACTGCTCTATTTGTGCTTTCATTTGAAAATAAGCTTTGTCCGAAGTTAATTTTTCCGTAAAGAATAGCGATTTCGCAAAAGGTTTTTTTTGAAATTCTCGTGCTTGATGTTGTCCAATCTCATACGAACTACCTTTAAGATATGCAAACTGTCCTATATTTGTTGTCATTGATGTACTCCATTCTGTATGTTACTAGCAAGACGTTGTTACCTTGCTAATTACAGAATAAAGTCTCCATTTACTGGAGAGTTTAGCTAGTTTCTTATTTTCACAAACACTGTTGTCAAAAAATCGTTTGGATGGATCTCAATATTTGGTTTGATATTAATTGGGTTTACTACTTCGGATGGGATTAACCCCTTTATGTATTGCTCCATAAACATCCCTTCTGTCTCAAGGGATTGCTCCGTCAACCATTCTTGCAAGCGACTATAGCCAAAATTCAACTCTGAATACGGTCCCTTTACATTTATACAAGCATATCTGCCTTCTTGTATTAGTTTAATATAATTTGCCGGTTGAGTTGCTTTTACTGGCAACAGTAGTTCAACATCTGCTACATTTTGCTTCTTATCATGTTGATGAAAAATTGCAGTAAGCTCCCCAACTACCTCTAATTGATAGGCATAAATTCGTTCAAATAATTTTTGTACTAGCCTATCTATTTCTATAATATTAATTTTTTCCCGAATGAAAAGCACCTGTACTTCTGGTCGTTCTTCTATGTAACAACTTGATAATGTTGGCTTCGGATTAAATGTCTCAGCGTTCTTAATAGAATTTTTCACATGGACAATATTTTGAATTTGTTCAGCGATCATTTCTTGTTGGTGCTCTAATTCCTGAACTTTTTTATGTAATCTTAGCTCTAAAACTTGCTTATCATTTTCCCCTTTTATAACCTGTTCAATTTCTTTTAATGAAAAATGACAATCTTTTAGAATCTGAATAGTATTCAGCTCTTTCATTTTATCGTAATCATAATAACGATAGCCAGTCACTTCATCTATAAAAGATGGCTCGAGTAACCCAATATCGCTATAGTAACGAATGGTTTTTACAGGAACATTGCATAGATTCGAAAATTTCCCAATGCTATACATAAAAGCACCTTCTTTTCAATTTAGTTTCGATTCATCATGCTATTTCATCCACCTTGAATGAATGGAAATACACCTCTCCTTGCATAGTTATTGTACGATAAAGTTGTAATAATTGTTTCACTATAATGCACTTCACCATAACGTGAGGTTGTTTTAGGCTTCCGTTGAATTGCATTGATCTACGTCTCAACAATCTACTTTCGCTCTAATCAACGTATTGAAAAATAACAGCGACAGTTTGCCCAAATACAAAAGGTGGAAAAATGCCTAAAAACCAAAAGAGTATGCTCATCATTTTTTGAATTGAGCATACTTCTTTTGATTTAATACTAATTTGATTCGTATGTGCATTACCTTGTTTCTGTGGATATTGCCCTCTGCTCGCGGGATTTACCTTTTACTAGTATTTACTTTCCTTCTATTTAACTGCTAAACAAAAGTAGTCAATTATCGCTCAATAAGATTGAACACTTTTTATTAGAATCAAAATTATCCATAGTATGATAGATTAGTTGAAGACTATCAGAGATGGATGGTGGTGCAGAGGGTGGAAAAGTGGAAAATGCATAATCAAATTTTTCAGATGCGAGAACTAGGCTTTTCAAAAAGTAAAATTGCAAAGAAGCTTGGAGTTGCAGAGGAACTGTTAATCATTATTTAGAAAAGGATCCAGATGAAATGTCTCTTTGGCTGTCTTCTACGAAGCGTAGAACGCGAAAGTTAGATAAATATAGACTAAACATATTAGAGTGGTTAAGAGACCATCCTGATTTATCATCAGCTAAAATTGCTGATTGGTTACATCGGTTTGTCTTAGTTTGCCCATAAGTTACATTCTCACCTAAAACATATACTTCTCCTTCTTTATTCACCAATTATTTTAAAATTACATATTCCAATGTGATAAGATTGTATAAACCATAAATCCACCTACTATTAAGTTCCCTATAATTATAAATAGTAAGTTTCCTTGTAATTTAGTATTTTTCTTTTTCCCTAATCCACCTAATGCAGTAATCCCTATAAAAAATGACAATACAGGATAAATAAAGATAAAATATTTACTGCCGTTCAAATTGGGACCGGCCATGTTGAAGGTAATAGGAATCTCATCCGATATATTTTGTACACCAATAATTGAAAACACAAAAAACAAGGCACAAAATATCCAAGGAATTATACTTACTGACTTTTTAGATTTATTCATAATAATCTCCATTCTCATAGATTTTTCAATTAATTGCGGTCTTTATTTAGCTTACTTTTTTCAATTTATTTATTTAGTCTTCACACTACTCTTCCCAATTAAATAGGCTCACCATTTATTGATTTAGCATATAACTTGCTAGTTACGATGCCCAAGCATAAAATAATAACAACATCATATATGCCTACTATCGAACCTGACCATAGTACTCTTGGAACTGCTGCAATGAGTACCAGAATCATTCCACCTAACATCCCCAATAAACTTGATACACTCCGCTTTATTACTTGGAGCTCTGATTGCCAACTATAATTTACATATCTTAAATTAATAACAATTCCGTATACTGCTGAAAATACTGCAAATGCACATGGAAGAAGTACTAATATGATGGAATCAAATAATGTTGCTCCAAACACTCTTCCGATTATTATTCCGTTTATAATCGTAAGAGGTATTGTAACCGTAAGATTAACAAGTATCTTACTCTTTACAACCATTTCTTTCGACAATGGAAAAGTTTTGATTATCCAAATATTTTTACCTTCAAGTGAAAAAGATACGCTACTTGTATTTGACAAACATACCATCAATGACATTATGTACGGTGTTACTCTATACAGAATCTCTACTGTATTAATAGTATCTATCGGCATATATTCCATCACTTTTGTGATTGAAATCATTAAAGAAATCGTAAAAATAACCATCATAATCACTCCGAATGCTTTGTTCATTAAGTACATTGTGGACGAAAATAGTCGTTTGATTTCTTTCACATATAATGCTTTTAAAATACTTGATTGTTTTAATGTTCTTACTTCATATTTTTTGTTACTACTTATTGATTGAATTTTAGTATTTAGTCTTTTGTATACAAACGAAAGACCAATAATGAAAATCACTGTTAACACTAATGAAACTGCTATATATATAAGAAAATCTCCTACTTGTCCTGTTACGAGTATTTTATTATACAAATAAAACATTGGATACACTTGGTTAAACTGATTCAATACATTTGTTAATATCAATTTCATATCGCTTGGATCTAATTTATAACCACTCAATGTTGGTGCTAATACTAAAAATAAAAAAATACACATATAGCTAATTGAAGAAAACGCACGAGAATATTTTGCTCTCGATGAAACTTCTAAAACTAATATACTAACAATTGACGCTACAATTGATGGTACTAATGCAACTGTAAATATTCCAATCATTATCTTTATCCAAAAAACTCCGCTTACTGTTCCTGTAAAGAAATATACCGCTCCCATTAAAAGCATGATTATTAAAGATACTACCGTATTCAAGAAATATATATAAAAGAATCTACTTACAACTATTATTGATGTTTTAATAGGAAGTGACATTAATGTGTCATAATCTCTTTTTCCAAATAACTCATCACTAGCATTAAAAAATGCTATAAATAATGATATAAGAGTACTCAATAAAAATGAAAATGCAAGTATGTGTTCTCTCATATTATATTCATTCAGCATATATCCAAGACTTGTAAAATACGCTAGCAAGATAACAATCGGAAGAGATATACCGATAATAACCATTTTATCACCAATGCTGGCTTTACCTTTTAGGGTATTAAGTCTCGCCAGTGAAATAATCCTAACTTTTAGAAGAATAAGAAAATGACTCATCTTTTAACTCCTTCATAAAGAACTCTTCCAATGTTTGATTTTGTATTATTTCATCCATCGTACCACTATAAACTAGCTTTCCACGATTAATCATAGCCACCTTATTACAAAGCTTTTCTGCAACATCTAAGACATGTGTTGAAAAAAATATTGCATTCCCTTTAGCAGTCATTTTCTTCATTATCTCTTTTAAAACAACTACTGCTTTTGGATCAAGACCTACAAATGGCTCGTCCAGAATCAAAAGCTTTGGTTCATGAATAATAGCTCCAGTTATTGCTAACTTTTGCTTCATTCCGTGAGAATAAGAGGATATTAGATTCCCTAGACTTTCTGTTATTCCAAACATTCCAGAATGTTCTTTTATTCTCATTACTCGAACATCTTCCGGCACTCCGAAAATATCTGCTACAAAATTTAAATACTGTATTCCTGTCAAATGTTCATATATTTCGGGACTATCAGGGATATAAGCAAATTTCGATTTGCATTTAAGAGGCTCTTTCTTAATAGAATGCCCATCAATGTAGATGTCGCCTTCCTCAAAATCTAGGATTCCTACTACTGATTTGATCGTTGTACTTTTCCCTGCGCCATTATGACCTATAAATCCAAAAACATCGCCATTTTCAACAGATAAACTTATGTTATCGACAGCTTTTTTTTTATCTTTATACACTTTTGAAAAATTTTTAATATCTAGGATTCCCATTCTTTCATCTCCATTTCTTATTATTACCGATTGATTACCTACAACTTCGCTAATGACCTTCGTAAAGCTTTCATGGAAATCATCACAAGTAAACAGGGAAAAGTGATCAAATGTTTGAAGTTTATATCCTTTCACTATATTCAGGATTAATTATCTTATCGCTAAGCATCATTCTTTCAAAAATCTCTTCAACACTTTTATTTCTCTTTCTCACTAGCGGGCATAGTATTATAGCCCGCTAGTAAAAATGCACCTTTTCCTTGAGTTAGAACTATCACAAAGATTGGGATCATAATGATAAAACAAACAATGGCATTCACCATACCTAGTCTCTATTTTCATTCATAATAAATTGCTGGATGGCAGGCAACAATTCTTTATGAAGTGGTAATGTTGGGTCTGCATACGTCGCAAAATTTTTCGCGCGATCTGCTGGAGCATTTTTTAACACATGATTCATTCCGTCCATATATATAAGCTCGGCATCTGGTTTTGCTTTCTTTAACGCTTCCGCATCAGTCGCAACTACTTGTAAGTCAGTTGTACCTTGAAGAATTAAAATTCGGCTATTCACTTTTACTAACTCACTTGCAGGGTTATATTTTAACCATGAAATCATATACGGTTGAACGGAAGGACGGAAAAGAGATTGTAATTCTTGTGAAACGTTCTTCACTAGCTCACCTTTTTTCAAAGATGCAAGAACATCGGTTGATTCTTTTAGAAGGGCTGGTGTTAACTGAACTTTTAATTGCTCTAATAGAACTTCATCTATTGATCTTCCAGTACCTGCTATGGAAACAAAGGACTCTACATTTGCTTTTTGTGCTGCTAGCAAACCGATCAGTGAGCCTTCGCTATGGCCAATAATATGAACACTTGAATAAGCTTTATCAGCTAAAAGGGTATTAATTACTTGAACTGCGTCATCTACGTATTGGTCAAAAGTTATATCCTCTTCCTTTGTTAAAAGGGATTGATTATCGCCTATTCCACGTTTATCATAGCGAACACTTGCAATACCGTCTTTTGCTAATCCTTCTGCTATCATTTTTAAGCTATTATTTTTACCAGCTAATGCTGAATTTCCATCCTTATCAGTTGGACCAGAGCCTGCAATAATAAGTGCAACTGGAGTTGGTTCGTTACTAGCCTTTTGAAGAGCCACTGTTAACTCACCATTTTGAACGGGAACCTTTAACGCTTCATACGTAACTGGTTGTTCTGGCTGTTCTTTGAATGGCTTTAAGACAAGTGGGAATATGCCACCATTTTGTTGGAATGTTGCTTCAATTTGCCCATCTTTTAATGTGCCTTTAATTTCAATAGCTGAGCCATTTAAGTTAATGGAAACATTCACTTGATTGCCATTATATGCAATACCATTAAATAGGAAATCCCCTTGCGCAGGTACTGATAATTTCCCGTTATCTTTTTGCAAATCTAAGATAATTGGAAATGCTCCATTCGGTGTTTCAATATTCCCTTCCCATTTTCCTATTAGTTGTTCATTCATTTTATTGTCCCCTTTCGTCTCTTTACCTTTTGCTTTGTCTTCCTCCTGCGCGCACGCTGCTAATAATAAGAGTGCACAACATAAAAACAATAATTTCTTCATAATATCTCTCCCTCTACAAGGAAATGAATAACAAAATAGGTACAAATATCACGAGTAAAATGATGTAACTCCATTTATTCGCCATATTCACAGTCCAACCAACACCGTATTTCTTTTGCACTAATAGTGATGGATCATTTTTATTGATGTAAACAATACCCCATTTCCAGTAGCGATCATCGGCTGCAGCTGTTTCGTTTGTATGTAAATCACCAAAGCGCTCATTACTTTTACTTAATTTCCAAGTAAAGAGGATAAGTCCCCCTAAAGTGACGATCATAAAAACAATAAAAAGAGGGAAGAAGTAAGGAACTGTTTGATTCTTTAAAATCACTGTTGTGTAATGTAAAACAACAAGAAGAATGGTCATATTATGATTCATCGCTGCTAAATACCAGCTGCCATATTTTCGCTGTGCAAGCTCTCTATTGGCAGAAGCTTCTTTCGCCTGTGCGCTCAATTGTATTTTGGCACTTTTCATTCCAAAACTCATGATGAAAACGCTAATTTGTATCCCTAGTAAAATAAGTGGCATTACTATTACTGAAATCCATGTTTTTTCAGTCCAACCGTCTACCTCACCTGCTGCATTCCAATGGGTAGCAAATACATCTGGGATGGAATTGTAATTCATATAGGTAAAGGTGATTAACGCTAAATTCACAATAATTGGTAATACAAAAAATTTAGGTGAGAGTACTTCATCTCGATCACGTATAGATAGATCCGTCACATAAACTGTTTTGACATGTGCTTCCCAATATTCATGTTTTTTTAGTTTTATTATTTTTATATGATAAAACATATAAAGAGCTGCTGATATGAGTAGGATGACAAATAACAATATAAAGGATAGTAAAACAAATTTTTCTTCCTGAATGGACGTAAATAGTAGTGAAATTTGGCCTAAAAGAAATGCAGCTGCTATGCTCCCTACCAGCATACTGTAGTGCTTTTTAAATAGTTGTAATTGCTGATGTTGCACATAGGGCTCAGGAATTGAAACACCAAACACTGTTGTTTTTCTAGACAAAAATGGTGTTAATGTTTCCAGTACGCCTACAAAGATGAAGATGCTTACTATAAAAAGCATATTTCCCCTACTTCCATTGTTTTAAAATTCGATGAATCAAACTTGTCATCTGATCTTTTTCTAGGCCACGTGCAAATGCCTCTGCCATAATTGGCTTTAATGCATTTTCTACTTTTTCAACTTCCGTCTCTTTCAATTCTTTTTTTTGACCACCGATAATGAGAGCCTTTGCCTTTGGCTTTAATTCAATTAACCCTTTTTCTTCGAGTTCGTGATAGCTCTTACTTACCGTACTAACATTAATCCCTAAATCTGCAGCCATTGAACGAACTGAAGGTAATGTATCACCATTTTTTAGCTCTCCCTTAGCAATTAACTCAATTAATTGATTCGCTAACTGTTTATAGAGCTGTAATTCACTGCTTGGATCTAAATGAATATTCATCTTATCCCTCCAATCTGTATCGCTTATCACCAAACAGAAATCTGTCATACTTAGAGTAAGACAGATTTCTTAAAAAGTCAAATTTTTCTATAAAATGAAAATTAATCTTTGATTCTTCTTCATTACTCTGGCTTTACGGCTATAATGCGAGATAAAAAAAGGACCCAGAAAAATTCTGGATCCAAGAACACTTATTTCTATTGATTTTATCTGTATCGGTTTTTGCTTCTTCTTAAGATACAGCAAAACAGAATATCCTCTGCTTTACCTTTTGCTTAAGATTTTAGAAGTTCACCCTATACAATTGTGGCGGACTTTCCTGAGATTCCTGGTCTTTGGGTGTTTGACTACTCATTCTACATCCTCCTAATCATATTAGATTAATAAGTGATTCCGCTCTTAATATGAACCGTTTCACAGGTGTTTATTCATTTGATGCGCATTTTTATTAAAGTGCCTTCGTATAGCATGAAACACCAAGGAATAATTTTACGCTTCTTCTTTAAAAACCTGTTGAGCTATAGTTAAAGCGTTTTGCACACGCGGAAAACCTATGTAAGGCACTAATTGTAATAATGCTTCCACAATTTCTGTCTGTGCCAAACCTGTATGTAAACCACGTTTAATATGTGTTTTTGTTTGCGGAGCAGCACCTTGTGTTACGACTGCTGTAATGACAACAAGTGCGCGACTTTTCGCATCTAGCCCTGGTCTTGAATAAACATCACCGTATGCAAATTCAATAATCATTTTTCGTAAATCTGGTGCGATGTCAGCTAGTGCATCCGCCTCAATCATTCTTGCCGCTTCTTCCGTTGTCACATACTGCTTTATTGTTTCGAACCCCTTTGTAAAACGCTCATTCATTGAAAACACCTCTCATTATCATTTAATGACACAAAAACCCCAATTCCGCGTCTCCAGAATTGGGGATTGTCCTTCACCTATGTAAGGGGCTCTTTTGCGTTTCACCCTCTGGCTCTAACGAAAAAGGAAAATGGTTTATCATAGTGCCTCACTGGACAGCTTTAATGAATATCTATGCAAAAGTCACAAGGACATGCACGCTAAAATAATTGTTAAATTAGACAAGCTTTTGCCTTTTCGATTTGGATGATTACTTGATCAAATCCTGTACCACCTAATGAATGACGACGACGAACGGCAGCTTCAGGTGCTAATACATCGTAAATATCCGCTTCGATAAGTTCACTTTCTTTTTTCATGTCTTCAAGAGGTAAATCTAATAAGTAGATGCCCTTTTGAATACATGTGAATACAAGCTTTCCTGTCACTTCATGTGCTTCACGGAAAGGCATACCTTTTGTTGCTAAATAATCTGCAAGCTCCGTAGCATTAGAGAAGTCAGAGTGTACTGCCTGGTGCAAACGCTCTGTATTGACAGTCATCGTGCGAATCATACCTTCAAAGATTTTTAATGAACCAAGAATTGTGTGGACTGTATCGAACATACCTTCTTTATCTTCCTGCATATCTTTGTTGTATGTTAACGGCGTTCCTTTAAGAACTGTTAATAAGCCCATTAAGTTCCCGTAAACACGCCCTGTTTTCCCACGAATTAACTCCGCCATATCAGGATTTTTCTTTTGTGGCATAATAGAAGATCCTGTTGAGAAGGCATCATCTAATTCAATAAATTTGAATTCATCTGTCGACCACAAAATAATTTCCTCTGCAAAACGAGATAAATGCGCCATTAATAAAGATGAGTTGCTTAAAAACTCAACGATAAAGTCACGATCACTCACTGCATCCATAGAATTTGCATATACCTCGCTAAAGCCTAAAAGCTCAGCGGATTTTAAGCGGTCGATTGGGAAAGTTGTGCCCGCCATGGCACCTGCACCTAAAGGCAGAATATCGATACGTTTAAGTGACTCCATAAAACGTTGTTTATCACGCTCTAACATCCAGAAATAGGCCATTAAGTGATGCGCAAATGAGATTGGTTGTGCACGTTGTAAATGTGTATAGCCTGGAGCAATAGTTTCCACATGCTCCTCTGCCTTTTCTAGCAATGTCTTTTGGAATGTCTCTATTAAACCGATTGCTTCCTTCACACGTTTTTTCAAGAAAATATGCATATCTGTTGCTACTTGGTCATTTCGGCTACGACCAGTGTGAAGTTTACCGCCGACAGGACCAATTAAATCAATGAGCATTTTTTCTAGGTTTAAGTGAATATCCTCATTAGCAACAGTAAATTCAAGCTCCCTTGCGATAGCTTTCTCTTGTAATTGTGCAAGTCCATCGAGAATTGTCTCTACGTCAGCTGCTGATAAAATTCCTGTTGCACCAAGCATCGTAACATGCGCAACGCTACCTTCAAGGTCTTCTAGAACAAGCTGTTGGTCAAAGCCAATCGATGCGCCGAACTCGTCCACCCATGCTTCTGCTGATTTTTGGAAACGTCCGCCCCAAAGTTTTGTCATAACAGCTCACCTTTTCCTTCATTTCTTTTTGAAAAGGTGCAGTACAGCATAAGTCTATACTACACCTTGCTTGTCAAAATTAATTTTTATTTATTTACAGAAGAGTTAACCACTGTTGGCAGACCCCATAGTTCGATGAAGCCCACTGCTGAAGCATGGTTGAATTGGTCTTCTTTAGAGTATGTTGCAAGTTTTTCACTATATAGTGAATTTGGGGATTTACGTCCTTCCACGATCGCATGACCTTTATAAAGCTTCACGCGCACAGTTCCGTTCACAAATTTTTGTGATTCAGCTAGGAATGATTCCAGTGCTACACGTAATGGAGAGAACCATAAACCATCATAAATTAATTCCGATAATTTTTTCTCAATGACTGGCTTAAAGTGCGCTAACTCTTTTACAAGTGTTAAGTCTTCAAGCTCTTTATGAGCTGTTAATAGCACTTTTGCTCCTGGAATTTCATATACTTCACGAGATTTAATACCAACTAATCGGTTTTCTACGTGATCGATACGACCAACACCATGTGCACCAGCTACTGCATTTAGCTCTTGAATTAAATCAGCAAGCTTCATTTCCTTACCGTTTAAAGCTACTGGCTTACCAGCAACGAATTCAAGTTCAACGTATTCCGCTTCATCTGGAGCGTTTTCAACAGAAACTGTTAAACCGTATGCTTCTTCAGGTGGAGATACCCATGGATCTTCCATTACGCCCGCTTCATTTGCACGGCCCCATAAGTTTTGGTCGATAGAGAATGGTGAATCTAATGTTGCAGGAATCGGTACATTATGTTTCATGGCATATTCGATTTCCTCATCACGGCTCCAGCCCCACTCACGTACAGGTGCTAAAACTTCCAAGTCAGGATTTAACGCTTTGATGGAAACTTCGAAACGAACTTGGTCATTCCCTTTACCTGTGCAACCATGAGCTACTGCGTCCGCACCTACTTGATTCGCAATTTCTACTAATTTTTTTGAAATTAATGGACGAGAAAGCGCCGATACTAATGGATATTTTTGTTCGTACCAAGTATGAGCTTGTAATGAGATTAATGCATATTCTTCCGCAAACTCATCTTTCGCATCTACCATATATGATTCAATTGCTCCTACTTGAAGAGCTTTGTTTTTTACGAATTCAAGATCCTTACCTTCACCAACGTCAAGACACACTGCAATAACGTCCCAACCTTGTTCTTTTAACCAAGGAATTGCTACAGATGTATCAAGACCTCCTGAATATGCTAATACTACTTTTTTATTTGCCATAAAAAATGCGCCTCCAATTAATCTATAAGATATGTATGTTTATACACTCAACTAAAAGTTTATACACGAATAGTATCATGTTATAAAAATAAAAACAAGTGTATTTTTATAAATTAATAGACTTTTGTGTTTATTGTAAAAAGTGTGTCATTCCAATACTTTAAGTGCTTGTACAAACCATGTATATTTTTACTCGGAAAAACGATTTTTTACTCGCAACATGAATGTATATAGTATAAATTTCGGGATAGGTAAATGGTATTCGGCAAAACGAGGGGTTGATTTCCGTTCCGGCTGGGCGCTTTCCTGGGGGCGTCCGATGAGCCGCTTCACTCGCGGTGCTCGCTCCAGGGTCTCATCTGTGACGCTGTTCCCCGAGGAGTCACCCATCCTCCACTCCAATCAACAGCTTCACATAGCATGTATATTCTTACATGTCTCTATATTCTTTGCTTTTAAACGTTATTAAAAAAGAACCCACTGTGTAAAATGAGTTCTCATGACAACAAAAAGGTACATATTAATTTATGTGTATAAATAAGCAAAGGTTGATTTTTTACTCCACCTTTAACCTACAAATGATTAGGAAGAAATTTTAAACTATCTTCTTTGTAAACAAAAATATGTTATTCCACTTTAAGCACGTGGTCGTTTATTTTTCTAGCGATCGTTTTTTGACCTTCATTGATAACTGTTAAAATGTCTTGCTTTATCGTTACTAGAACGCCGATACCACGTAAGAAAAATTCATCTTCTATTATCGCATGTAGCTCAAGTGGCATTGTAGCTGGTAGGATAATGTATAAACGATTATCCTCTTGTAACGCTATTTCCACTGCATGTTCAGGATGTTCTTGAAGTTGGTATTTCCCTACATAGCCCTGTAAAACGTTGACTGGTAAAAGCACAGCTTTATATTGCTCAGGCTTTTTCGGCAAATGGAACTCATGTGTCGTTATTGCTTTTTCAATTGCTTCACCGATCGCTATTTCATAATCTAATTCTTGCTCTTTACTGCGTAAAAACACAAAGATTGTCTTAGACTGCGGGTAAATTTTAAATGTAGTTGCATACCCTGGCCAACCGCCATTATGCCATATACATTTCCCAAGTTGTTCATCCTCGGAAATAATCCACCCCATCCCGTAAGAAAAAGGTTGTTCCGCTGTAAGAGTTGAGGGCGTAAAGGCTTGCACAAGTAAAGCTTCTGCCCAAAGTTTTGACTGAATAACAGCACACCCTAATTTCCATAAGTCCTCTACCGTTGAATAGATCCCGCCATCGCCAGTAATATAATTCAAACAAGTAGTACCTTTCGTTTCCTCAAATTCCGAAGGGTCCACATATTGTCCAGCATACACATCAAACACATAGCCCTGTGCAATTTCATACCTATATTGTTCAGTAAAAGTAGTTGATGTTACAGTTGTGTTCATCATCTTTAGCGGTTTAAAAATAGCTTCTTCCATATATTCAGTATAAGTTTTATTGGTCACACGCTCGATTAAAAGAGCTAATAAGACATAACCGGTATTGCTGTACTCCATTCGTTCTCCTGCTTCAAAAAGTCGAGGTGGCGCATGTTGAATTAATAGCTGCAGCACGTCTTCATTTGTAGCAAATGTAGTTTCATCCCAATTTGAAAACAATGCCATATAATCAGGCAAACCTGATGTATGATGTAGTAAGTGGCGTACAGTTATATTTATGTAAGGTAAATGCTCGAACCATTGGTTAATATCATCATCAAATGTTAATTTCTTTTCTTGTACTAAAAGTAAAATTCCCAATGCTGTAATTGGCTTTGATACAGAAGCTAAGTTAAAACGTTGATGGAGTTCCATAGGTGCGTGTGTTTGAATCGAGGCTTCACCATAGGCACCTTGTAATAAAACCGTCTCATCTTGTGCGAGTAGCACAGTACCATTAAACGTATCGTTAAGCTGTTCTTTCACTTTATTCCAATCCATTTGAAATTTCCTCCTCAACAATTTGATTTAGGCGCTGGATTAAGCAACGCAATTGTTCTAAATCTTCCAAAGGCATTTTGCTATAAATTTTATCAATAATGAGTTCATTAATTTGCTCATCACGATGATAGTACGCCTCTCCGTTTTCAGCTAACATGACAACCACTTCCCGACGATTGTTAGGATTAATATCGCGTTTTACGTAGTTTTCTTTTTCAAGTCTCGCTACTATTTGACTCACAGCACTCGGGGAGATTTCCATGAAGTGAGCGATTTCGCCCATTGTACACTTTTTATGCTTATGTACAAAATCGATTACAATCGTTTGTTTCATCGATAAATCATCTTTAAATAGAGCTTCTTGAGCCTTCGCTAATTTTACATTCATTTCATAAGTATATTGATTAATGTCATCAACAATTTGCTTTATATTAGTCATCTTTACCAGCCTTAATATTTTAGTTAACTTAAATGTTAATCAATATAAATTATTTTGTCAATAAAAAGGGAATATAAACAAAAAACTGTAAACACACTCAATTTTTCACTTGAGTATGCCTACAGTTAATTACTTACTTTTTATTAAAAAATGATTTACCTAAAAATTCGACGGTTGCAGGTGCCATTGCATATAGCTTGCTTGTTAACCCCATGATCCGTGGTAAATTAACCTCACGAACAGGGCGCTCGATTGTTTTTATCGTAGCTTGTGCCACTTCTTCAGCTGTTAATAAAAATCTCCCTAAAGACTCTCGATAGCCACTTTCATCACTCGCCTTGTCTAAAAAAGGTGTATCGATTGGACCTGGATGTATCGCTGTGACTTTCACATTATACGGAGCTAGTTCCATGCGAAGCCCATTTGTAAAGCCAACAATCGCATGCTTGGTAGCAGCATAAACACTTGCCTTAGGTGTCGCTACCTTTCCTGCCTGTGAGCCGATGAAGATGAGTTGACCTTGCTGACGTTGTATCATAGGCGCTGCAAGACGTTTTGCTAAATATATCGGTACACTGACATTTAGCTCTACCATTTGTCTAATAGCTTCATCTGTTAATTCAGGTGCAATACCGAATTTACCTACCCCGGCAGATAAAATAGCTACATCGAGAGGCGGTAGCTGTGCACATACTTCGTCGATAGTAGCTAAATCAGTTAAATCAGCTTGGATCACGTTTGCCCCAACGCGTTCTAATGCTTTCAATGCCACTGTATTGCGCCCTGTCGCATAAACGGAATGGCCTTGTGCTACTAATAATTCTGTTATTTTCAGTCCAACACCACTTGTTGCACCGGTCACGAAGATCGTCTTTTTATTCACGCTCATGTTTACACCTACTTTCTATGAAATAAATAAATACCTTCTTCAGATTTTGTAGATGTAATCAAATTGTTGGCCTCTAAGTAATCTAAATATCCGAGCGTTTTAGACAGTGTCAGTCCAAGCTGTCGTTGAAAAACTGCTGGGTATAAGCGCTTCGTTACTTGTACAGCAGTTAATGATTCATCACCAAATAATTCGCAAACCTTCAAAGCTTGCTGATGCTGACGTTCTAATCGTTTATCAATTAAATCAGGAATATTGTGCAACTCTGCACCATGTCCTGTATACATTGTTTTAACGGGTAATCGTCGTAATATTT
Source organism: Lysinibacillus sp. G1-3 (assembly GCF_056322905.1). NCBI lineage: Bacteria > Bacillati > Bacillota > Bacilli > Caryophanales > Bacillaceae > Lysinibacillus > Lysinibacillus sp. G1-3. The sequence continues at coordinate 140,641 of NZ_JBWHYQ010000006.1, read as the reverse complement.
CTAGCGATTCATTATATTGTAGTAACGATTTCGTACGTCCTAATGTACGGTCTAGTGGTGGCTCAATTAACGGATTTGGTGTTATTTTTTCAAGCAATAAATCTCCACCAATTACATGGTGCGTTTTTTCATCCCAGAAGATTAAGTGACTTTGTGCGTGTCCTAATGTTTCAATAGTCTTTAATCCAGGATGTCCTGGCACTTCATCCCCATCGTTAAGAATTTGTGTTAATGGTCGTTCACCTACAAGCTCTATTTCACGGCGGACATGTACACTCGGCTGGATATATTGTTGAGGAACACCGTGTTCAAATAAGCGTTCACTGTAAAATTGCACATGGTAACGTAAAAAATCCTCGTCATGACGAAGCCATTTATCATTATAGGCATGCCCTAAAATTTCTGCATTTGGAAAGGCATCCACCCAACCTGCATGATCTGGATGATGATGGGTTAACACAACCTGTTCAATATCTTGCATGTCAAAGCCCGCTGCGCGAATCCCCCATTTTAGCGCGTCATAGGCTTCCATTGTTTTTGGACCAACATCAAAAATTGTCAATGCATCACCTTTTACAACAAATGCATTTACATCTCCTACATCATAGGGTGTTGGTATTTCTATTTTGTATGTAGACAAAAGCTGTTTCCCCCTTTATGCAACTAGTGAACAACGGTTCATTCTATTTTACAAGTTTTTTTTCTTTTCGTCACCCTTCTGTTGACAGGTTGACGTCTTAGCAATATAATTTTGAATAATCTAATTATTTTTATGCGTTGATGAAGCCAAGTACGTAATTGGTGAAGGTGTCTTAGAGAGTGTTACATTCGCTGAAAGTAACATCACCACTCCCATTACCGAACCTACTTCTGAGCAGTTATGAAAACATAACCGTCTCCCTTGCGATAAAAGGGCTATGAGTTGTGCCAATTGGCAAACAAAGGTGGTACCGCGGAAACTACAGCGTTTTCGTCCTTCTTAATAAGGACGGGAGCGCTTTTTTATCTTCATTAAGAATGCTTGGTAACGAAAGCAAAGCTACAGCTACAATTACGCCAAGGCGAAAATGACTTTAAACTGGAGGTTTTATTATGAAAAAAATACTATTTATAGGTGCAGGCTCTATGGCAGAAGCATTGATTCAGGGCTGGATTAAACAAAAAGTATTTACAGCGCAAGAAATTTACGTCACCAATCGTTCAGACAAAGACCGTTTACATTTTTTACACGACACATATGGTATAAATTGCAATTTTGATGATGCTATTTATCAGAACGCTGATTTAATCATTTTAGCGATGAAGCCTAAAGATGCCATTGCAGCGATGCGTGAGTTAAAACCTAAAATTACAGAGCAATCAGCCATTCTCTCTATTTTAGCCGGTATCGCTATTGCGACTATTATAGAACATTTAGGTGCTCGTCCAGTCGCACGCGTTATGCCTAACACTTCCGCTACTATTGGGATGTCTGCAAGTGGGATTGCATTTAATGACAAAGTGACTGAAGAACAGCGCTCCACTTTCTTACAGCTATTAGAGGCGGTTGGTTCAGTAATTGAGGTGAATGAGGATCAATTACATGCTGTAACGGCTCTTTCAGGGAGTGGCCCAGCTTATATTTATTATTTAATGGAGGCATTTGAACGGGTAGGTACAAAGGTCGGTCTCCCAAAAGATACAGTACGACTATTAATGACGCAAACGCTTGCTGGTACTGCAGAAATGCTAAAGCAATCGGTCGATGAGCCTGATGTATTACGCCGTAAAGTAACAAGTCCTGGCGGTACAACAGAAGCTGGAATAAAGGCTCTTGAACAATATCACTTTAATGAAGCGATAGAAGCATGTATTAAAGAAGCAGAAGCTCGATCCCGTTTACTTGCAAATAGTAAATAATGGGTGCAAAATAAAGTATATCACTAGGGATTAGGGGGCTTTATTTTGGCTAAATTATTCGAACCTTATCAATTACAAAATATCTCATTAAAAAATCGTGTTGTGATGGCACCGATGTGTATGTACTCAGCACAGAATGATGGGCTTGTAACACCATTCCATCAAGTACATTATGCAACGCGGGCTGCTGGTCAAGTTGGTTTAATTATCGTCGAAGCTACAGGTGTTGTACCAGAAGGTCGTATATCTAGTAACGACCTCGGAATTTGGGATGATGCTCATATCGAAGGTTTACGTCAATTAGTTCAAGGAATGAAGGCGTACGGAGCAAGAACTGGCATACAGCTTGGTCACGCGGGACGTAAAGCAACTGTAGATGGCGAAATATTCGCACCGTCAGCCATTGCATTTAGCGATGATTATAAAACGCCTACTGAGATGACATTAGAAAACATTGAGTATGTTGTAGAAGCTTTTAAACAAGCAGCTGTCCGAGCAGCTAAAGCAGGCTTTGATGTTCTCGAAATCCATGGTGCACATGGCTATTTAATTAGTGAATTTTTATCACCAGCAACGAATAAACGTAATGACGAGTATGGTGGTTCTCAAGAAAATCGTTATCGATTGCTACGCCAAGTCATCGATGCAATTCGTAGTGTTTGGGAAGGTCCTTTGCTTGTGCGTGTTTCCGCTGAAGACTATGCAGAAGATGGTACAACAATGGATGACTTTTTCGTCTTCAGTCGCTGGATGAAATCACAAAGTGTTGATTTAGTGGATGTTTCTACTGGTGGTGTCGTTCAAGCGCATATAAATGTTTTTCCAGGTTATCAAGTGCCTCATGCTGAAGCAATTAAGCATGGTGCTGATATTCCAACTGGAACGGTCGGCCTTATTACGTCTGCCATTCAAGCAGAGGAAATTTTACAAAACAATCGTGCTGACTTAATTTTCCTAGCACGTGTTCTTCTTCGTGAGCCCTATTGGCCACTTCATGCTGCCAAGGAATTAGGAGAAGACGTTACACCTCCAGTACAATACGTACGTGGCTGGTAAAAATAACGGGGTAGCCGCTATTCACTATAAAGTAAAAAACAGCTTGTTGAATTATGTTAACAAGCTGTTTTCATTCAATAAAGAGGATTTTGTATAATTTCTTCATCAATTGCTTTCACTAACATCTCTGCATCACCTGCAGTGACGACTTCTCCATTGACGATGGCGAAGATCCCTTGTTCACAAATTTCACAATGTGATGTACAGCCCGATTCTTCAATTTCGATATCAGATCTTTCAACTAGTACATCATAGGCATCTGCCGCACCTAGTGATAAGTTTGTAATACAAAACTCTACTCTATTTTTCAATTGCTGCGGCTCTTTCTTTTTCTTAAAAAGAGAAAACACCATCTTTTGATCTCTCCTACTCTCTCAAACAAATGTTTTTAAACAAATTGACTGATAGTCGCTGTTTCTGAAAAATAATTGCTATAATACTAAAGTTTATACACATCTGCTTCATTTGAAGGGACAAAGGTAATGCCTTATAATTTATGTTTTTCAGCGTCTTTTTTAAATTCTTCTGAACAAAATAATGTACTTAGAAGCTTAGTATATTATTTAGTAGAAATAGAAAACATTATGAAAAGAACACCCTCAATCCAATTCTGCACGAGAAAATAAATCCGTAATAGTCGATTCATCTTCACATGTATTTTTAAATGAAATAGCAAACTTCTCTAATGCTTCTTTATCGAAGGAATAAGCACAAAACATGCTAGCTTCTGAATCAAACTTGACAATACCTTTTAATTCTGGCATTTTTTCTTCAAGAAAGACAATCGCCAAGGATTCCCAATCATAACCTCCTCCTTCAAATCCCTCATCCGATCGTGTATCAAAAATCTCTTGCTTATATTCCCCAACATCTAAACATAACGACGCAGAGCCCCTATCATGATCCACCCAAATAAACGGAGCTATTTTCTCTTTATCATTAGTAAAATTCATCTTAACCCTCCACAAAAATAAATTTTTTAAATATCAACATTTGCATTACTATATTTTATTAATCAATAGCATTAATAACGCAAATTATTGCCGTACTTTTCTAATTCAGTAAAGAGTTCATCAGCATTTTCTTTAATACCTTCTCTATATTTAGATGGCATCTTTTTTTCACACCTATTGAATCATTCGTTAAAGGTTTCTCTTAGCCAGCCTGTCTTGAAAAAGAATGGCCGATACTACAAATTAGAAGGTTTCGGAAGAAATGCTCGGACTTTAAAGTTACTAAACACTAAAAAAATCAACGATCATTTTCTGTTCCCGCTCCGGCATCATATGCATGTGTCCGCACCCTTTTAACATATGAACAGTGTTATTTGGTATAATTCTTTGGGCTCTTGGTAATACTTTTTCCGCTGGAAATAAACAATCTTTTTCTGCTGCCATAATAAGCGTCGGTGCTTTACACTGTTGCATTAATTGCTCGCTCACATTGGATGGCATCCCTATTTTTGTTTTTACATGATCAAAACTATCTTTCACCATATTCAAAGTATCTTTATCAAGAATTTCTTCGTTAATAGCCATAAATAAAGCTGTTTTTTTTATATATTTTTCGTTCTTTGTTAGTTTATATTTTAGTAGTGGTATCATCATTTTTACAGTACTGATTGGAAAGGCATTGTTAATACCCGATGGCACAATTAATACGGATTTTTTTACTTTCTCTGGTGCTGTACACATCAGTTTTGCCAGAATTCCGCCTCCAAACGAAGTCCCAAAACAAGCGATTCTATCAAATCCAAGCGCAGTTATAACGTCACTTGCCCACTTTCCATAATCATAATTGCGAGGAGAGAGGTTAACCTCATCACTTTTTCCAGGGTGGCCAATAATATCAACCGCATAGATATGAAAATCCTTAAGCAGGAATCTGTACATTAATAAATTATAGGCAGTCGTACTATTCCCTCCATGAAATACTAACAATGGTTCACCCGATAAATTGCCAGTTTCAATGATATGTGTTCTTCCAAAACGAGTATGAACGTAAACATCCTTGTATGAATATTCCAATTTCCTCAATTGAGCATCATAAAGCTTTAGTGACATTTCTCTTCCAAATTGTGTTTTGTATATACTCATATAACCCTCTCTTTTAAGTTATCTCATCCATTAATTTAATTACGATGCAGATGTTCCATCAAACATTCCAACCATATCGAATGATTCTGAGACCACGGAATAGACTTCTCTATAATTTTACATCCTTTGCTAATAGTAATTACCATTAGGATGAAGTATATGTTCGATGGTATATGAACTAGGAAATATTAATGACGACTTACCTACTGTAACAAACCATTGTTCATAATTTTTTCACTTTCCTGCATCAATTTTTTCTCCTTTGACAAAAACATTTTTTTCACATCAAGCAGGTCAGGAATCGGTAACCCTTTCTTTATCATACGTTTTTCTTAAAAGTATCTCACTATGATAACCTTATAGAGCCTTATCATATGTCAAAAACAATACTTTCTAAAACCCCTTGATAAAGAAGAAGTTAGAATCACATACAAATTTTTCACCAATCTCGTTCTCTAAGTGCTTCTTCAATATCGATATCAATCTCAAAATATTGTAAAATCTTTTCTACTGTTAATCCGATTGAATCCCGTGCAAACGTTTCTATTTCACTGTCATTTTCATAAAACTCATTTTGTAGCTCATTGATCGCTATAGTCATTTCGTCTAATTTTTCTTGAATCTCTTCTATTGTATAAGTGTTCTCCTCAATAAAATGTACTACATTAACAATATGAGATTTAAGTTTATCTACTAAAAATGATGGAAAGTAAGAATCTTCATACATATCCTCTAGAAAATTGAATTCAGAATCAAGTTTCTTCACAATGTTTCCTCCTTTGAAATCAAAGTTTTTTATACCTATTCTTTTATCTTCTCATACTATTAACTTTGTCTATTCTGAATTTTGTAGAAATAGCCACACATCTTAAACAAGCTTAAAATCCATTTTTTTTGCGGTTAAAGTCTTAAAAGCCCAAATCTGTTCATTTTGACTATCATTATTGATCGCCATAATCATAACCACCACAACATATACTATAATTACCATAAACAGCTCTGTTCTTCCATAAGGATTATGTCATTGTTTTATCCAGTTTTTCGATATAAACGTTTTATGTATTGTTATAGCCAAGATGCAATAAGGTTCTCGGCTACCAATATTACATATTCTTTTTTAAGCATACTAAAAACTCAATCATGCCATCTTCTATTTTGGCCGTTGCACCTCTACCTAATTTTTCTGCTAGCAGCCTGACAATAGATAACCCTAGTCCAATATTTTTACGTCTGGAATTATCTGTTGTATAAAATCGATTAAAAAGCTAATTAGTATCTAGTTAACTATTTTCGTCAATCGGATTCTAAAAACAGATTTATGTATATTCTTCTTACAACATCTTGATAGTCCATCACTCTGCGAATGCAGGCGTCAGCACCACGAAAACGGTACAATAAATAAGAATGGTTGACAATCACAAATAATTCCTCGTCTGAAATAAACATACTAACTCTTCTGGAACTTGGACCGAATCCTTATAAAAAAGATATACAGGAACGCTTGGCAAAGCTATCTCATCGAAGGGAACGATATTAAACCGACCTTCCATCCGCTCTCTTCTAACAATCATCCGTGGTAAAAACGACATACCTAGCCCATCTTTTATTAAGCGCTTTACCACATAGGATTGTGATATGGACACTTGCTTGGTAACTACATATTTTTCCTGTAGCTTATGTAATAAATCCTCCCAAATGGTTGGATGATGGTGTGTAAATAAAGTGTAGGTTTGAAACAATTCCTCATAGTCAATATAAGCTCCCGTCTCATCATCGAAAGCATCCAGTGGAATAACAAGTTCTAAAGGACTTTCTACAAGAAGCTCTTGGTCCCAATGTCGATAACGAGTTGGCAATAAGGATATACCAATATGTGCCTTATCACTACTTATTAAATCCTCAATTTTTGCTGATTCCTCCACTAGAATCGATATTTCAATGGACGGGTGTTCATTGATAAACTGATAAATTACATGAGGTAATATTGTTTCCACCATTAAGGGAGTCATTGCAATAATTAGCTTTTCTTCAATGCCTTTTGTCGCTAACTGAAAACGTTCAATACTTTTATCCCATTGATAAATGATTTGCTGGGCTTCTATTAGAAAAAGCCGCCCTGCCTCCGTTAATTGCACACGGTTTTTTTCACGTTTAAATAATTTTACATTCAAAAATTGTTCTAATTGATGAATATGAACTGTAATACTTGGCTGCGATAAATGTAACTCTTCTGCTGCCACTCGAAAATTACAGGATTTAGCGGCTACAACAAAAGACTGTATCCATTTATAATCCAAACTCTCACCTCTTTAATTAATATTTCTAATCAACTTCATTAACTATATTTAATTTACTAAATTATCCAATAATAATAAACTCAAAAGTAGATCGATCACTTTTACACAAAGGGGAGAATCGTATGTTAGCCAAATTAAGTAAACAATTTCGTACTTTTGCAAAAAATGAATGTGAAAACTCAAGTCCACTGTACGAACATTTAGCGAATAAGATTGCTGAAGATGATGAACTATTAAAAGTTGCGGCGTTTATACCTCAAGGACAACCTGTACCCAATTTATTATTAGCTAGTGTTCAGTATTTGCTGTCATCATCAAAGGATGATTTAGTTCAATTTTATCCGTCTTTAACGACAACACCAAAAAGAATAAGTGAAGCGTACCCAGTTTTTAAAGCTTTTGTCTTGTCTCATTCAGACGAATTGAAGACTTTATTTCAAGAAAAACTTGTTCAGACAAATGAAATTCGCCGTTGTTCTTACCTTTATCCGATGATGACAGAAATATATGAACGCCACAAAAAACCATTAGCCTTCATAGAAATTGGTGCAAGTGCAGGGCTTCAACTTGGGATGGATCAATACAATTACTGCTATAATGAACAGCTTCACATAAACAATTCTAATAATGATTTCATTTTGTCATCAGAAAATCAGGGTCAGCCGCTTCCAACTTCTATTTCAAATGCACCAGTTGTTTGTAATCGAGTGGGCATCGATTTAAATCCTATTGATATTCATAATGAGGAAGAGCTCCAATGGCTCCAAGCCTTAATTTGGCCAGAGCATCAAGAACGTAGACTATTGTTAAATCAAGCGCTCCCTATTTTAAAAGAGCTCGATTTACAACTGATAAAAGGAGATGCCATTAAACTTATTAAAGATATTAGTAGAGAAATTAATGAAGAAGCAATGTTAGTTGTTTACCATACACATGTGGCCAATCAAATCCCAATAGAGTTACGCCTTAAATTAATAGAGCAATTAAAAGAGATTAGCATAGAACGACCTCTCTACCATTGCTATAACAATTTATTTGATATGCAACTGCATCAAGATTTTATGGATCTAGGAGAAATAGAATCTATACGGACAATGGAACGCCCTGATGGCCATGCTCGATGGTTCAAGTGGTCCAACTAAAAATAAAATTGGCACGAAAAACGCTGTATAAGCTTGCCCCTTATACAGCGTCTAAAATTTATTAAATTAGTAATCTCTAAAAATCATATTCCGCATCTTTTTTAGCACGAATTTCTGCAAACGCATCAGCTACCATCACTGTATCCTCAGCTAAACGCTCAAGGCGGAATAAGACGTCATCATTCACAATTTCCTTCCGTAAAAAATCCTTTTCTTCTATAAATACATACGTTGGAACAATATGAGCTTTCATATAAGCAAGAATTGGCTTTAACTGCTGCTCAATCATTAGGTAGTGCTTCGCTGTGCCAGCTGTAACAACCGTACTCACCACTTTATCGCGAAACGCATTGACAGGTAGTAAGTCAAAAATATTTTTCAACGTTGCCGGAATAGAAGCTTGAAATGTTGGTGTTCCAATGACAATTGCATCTGCAGCCATAATTGTTTCGGCTACATATTTTGTATCTCCATCATATTCAAAATAATTTCGTCCATCACTAAACTCCATTTTGTATTCAGCAAGATCTAGTAACACTACCTCATGCTCTGGATATTTATTTTGTATGATTTCAACCACCTTACTGATGGCTGTTTTTGTTTTTGAACCAACAATTGAACCAGCTAGTGCAACAATTTTCATGCTGAACACTCCTTATTTTACTGTATATTTTTTAATTGCAGGTAAAATATCGTTCCCTATAATTTCGATATTTTTCATTAATTTATCGAATGGCACACCGCCAAAATCAATTTGTGCCATAAATCGTTGCATGCCATAGAGCTCGTATTGATATAGTAATTTTTCAATAATTTGATCTTTACTTCCGACCATTAAGGCGTCTCGTGTATCTGGCGCTTGTGCAAATTGCTGCTTTGGATAACCTGAACCACGAATTGCTTGGAATCCACCATTTAAATGTGGATACATCCCTTGTAGTGCCTCTTTCGTCGTATCAGCAACATAAAATAGACTTGTTGTAGCAATCGGTAACTCTTTCGGATCAAAACCACTTCGCTCTGCTGCTTCTCTGTAGGCATCTACTGATGGCTTAAAGTTCACAGCGGGACCACCTAATGTCGTTAACATCATTGGAATGCCCATATAGCCTGCTTTAATGGCACTTGCTGGTGGTCCACCAACAGCTCGCCAAATTGGCAACGAGCCATTTTTAGGTTGTGGCAAAATTTGCGCATTACGAAGTGGTGCACGGTATTGTCCTTCCCAAGTGACAAGGTCATTGTCATTTATTTTTTTCAGCAGCTCTAATTTTTCTTCAAAAATTTCTTCATAATCCTTTAAATCAACGCCTAGTAAATCATATGCACCAACTCGAGAGCCACGCCCCGCAACAATTTCTGCGCGACCATCTGAAATTAAATCAATCGTCGCAAAATCTTCATATACGCGCACTGGGTCCGAGACACTTAGTACCGTAGCGGAGCTTGCTAATTTAATTTTTGATGTAGCTTGTGCGATTGCTCCTAAAACAACCGTGTGTGCCTGTGTAGTAAAGTACGATTGATGACTTTCGCCCACACCAAATACATCAATACCTGCTTGTTCTGCAAGCTGACTTGCTTCAACAAGCTCTTGGATTCTTTGCTGAGCTGAAATACGTTCGCCTGTTAATGGATTTGGAATATGATCCCCTAATGAATAGAGACCAAATTCAATGCCTTTCGATTGATCAATGCGGTATTTTTCCATGATTAATCCTCTCCTTAATCTAGTGGTTCTAAAATAGCTTCGATTTCTGCACGTTTTTCTTCTAAAAACGGTGGGAGATCAAGTTCCTTGCCAAGATCCTCTACTGCCGAATCAACTGTAAACCCTGGACCATCTGTCGCCATTTCAAATAAAATTCCATTACGATCTCTAAAATAAAGACTTTGGAAATAATAACGGTCCACAACGCCAGTACTTTCAAATCCCCACTCTTTAATTTTGGCATCCCATTCTTGCAATTCCTCCACTGTACTAACACGTAGTGCTAAATGATGAATACTACCACGACCAGGTTTCTCACTAGGCCCTTCTAATTCTTTAACGACGATTTCTCCAAGTACTTCTCCAGAAATAGATTGCAATACGGCCTCTTTTTCACTTTCTATAACAGCTGTATAATTAAATAGCTCTTTTAATAAGCTCACTGTCCGTTGCAAGTAACGAACTGTCATTTCAACTGTACCCATTCCTAAAATGCGATGTTCCCCCGGGATATCAGAGCCATCCCATGGTTGCCAATGAGCTGGTGTTTCGTGACCATGATTATTTAAAAGCACCATTCGTAACCCTTCATGATCCTCAAAAAACAATGCATCTTTACCTGCATAAGTTGTTATTTCACTATGTTCAACCTCTAATTCTTGAAAACGATTTTTCCAAAATTGCAGACTTCCATAGCTTGGCACTAGTAGTCCAATACGTGTAATGGCATTTGTTCCTCGAACTGTTCGTCCTGCTACGGGCATTTCAAAAAATGTTAATTCTGTACCTGCAGCTCCTGTTAAGTCTCCATAAAATAAGTGATACATGGAAGGCGAATCTTGGTTGACTGTTTTCTTCACACGACGTAGGCCGAGAATTTTTGTATAAAAATCATTATTACGTTTGCCGTTTTTTGTTAGCATTGATATATGATGATGTCCGCTTAATTTGTTCATAAATGTTTCCTCCTCGTTTTCACTTGACTAAGCAAGTGATGTTACAAAAAAAATCACGCTTTTGGTAATTTTTTTTCGCGACTATGCTTTTCTAATTTTGACATGAGTCTATTTAAAGTTTTCATTTCTTCTTCTGTTAATACTTCTTCAAAAAATGAAGATTGAAACTGTAGCTGACTTGGTGTTGCCTCATCAATCATCTGCTCGCCTTTAGCTGTCAGAGAAATTGTTTTGGTCTTCCAATTTTGTTTTCGTTCAATAAGTCCATCTTTTTCTAGACGAGCAAGCATCCGAGACATACCACCTTGCGTCACTGTCACTTTCTCTGCTAACTGTGATTGCGTTAACGGTGCAAATGTCTTTATTTGTATTAGGACATCAAACTGTGCAGTCGTTAAGTCAAAATGCTTTAAAAAATCATTGGATAGCTGATTACTTTGATTTGTAAAGCGCATCATCCGAATCCATGTCAGTGATCCGAGCGTGTGTTTTCGCATCGCTTCCTCCTCCTCTTATTTATCACTTTACCACGCAAGTGATAAATAAGCAAGGAGAATATCTCGAATTCGAGATATTATCCAGTGTGAAGCTCACACTATATAATGCCATGCGTCGTAATTGGATATAAGTTTCCTTTAAAGGCAAAAGAAATTCTCCCTGTTTCTTCGGACACTATCATGACAAGTGCATCACTGACTTCACTTAATCCTAATGCTGCACGATGTCTCATTCCTAATTTTTTTTCCCCTGTGTATCTCTCAGAAAGTGGCAGTACATTTGCTGCTGATTTAATTAAATTTTTGCTTATTAAAACAGCGCCATCATGCAGTGGATTTCCAGGAAAAAAAATAGATTCTAATAAGGAATGCGTCACTTCAGCACCAATATGAATACCAGGCTTTAAAATAGATGATACAGAATCCTCCCGTTCAATAACAATTAGTCCCCCGTGTCTTCTTTTTGACATATTTTGTACGCTATGCGAAAGCTCAGGATATTTTTCAGTAAACGGTGAAAGATAGCAATTCAAATAAAACGTAGCAGCCTTCATTTCAATCGTTACAAATTTCTCTTTTATTTTTTCAAAATTCCCCAAAAGACAGTTTGTATTAGTATCCATAGCTTCTACACTTTGCTGTAATGAAATAATGACCTGCAAAAGCTCTTCCTTTAATGTTTGTTTCATTGGTGAAAAATCGCAATTTGTTGGATCCAAAAAAACACCCCGCTTTTCAAATTTATTATGTATTTATTTTTAGTTTCTCTAAATGGAATTATTTTATTCGCTTTTAATTTCATTATGTCAATTTTTCTAAAAAAATTGTTTTCAGAAAATATAATGAGGAATCGTGTAATTAACTTTACTTTTCAAAGATTTTTCAAATCCATTCAATATTTCCATTTTATTAATTTATAATTAAAATAAAATGATTACTTATTGGAAGTGCTTTTTCAAACGAATTACGTTGTTGTCGTTTTTACTTTTACTTATGATTTCGCCCTCTGTGCAAGCACTATCTTGGGCTTATCCTGTTGTCGTTTGGAAAGGAAACGTTTATGAAGTTAAAAAAGAAGAATTAATTGAAGATAATAAAATCGGTAAAATTATAGGAGAAGTAAAGACCAAGCCAAATAATATGACAGGAAATTAATACGGAAATGCCTCAAACTATTACCCAAAAGAGACACATTATTATGAAATAAAAGGGACATCAACTTCCATTGCAATTGCAGTAAAAGAAGATCGTCACTGGGTGAAAGCTGTTTTTGTTCATAAAGCCCCTTTTCACATAATGAATGTAATTACTAACTTTTACTTCATATTAGCTGTTGTTCTATTTGTAATTAGAGTTATTTTATTCAGAATTAAAATGTCCAACAAGTGTATCCATTAGCTTATCTAATGGATACACTTGTTGTTTTTGCTTACATTTGTCCAGCACGAATTTTCTTAATAATGCTAAATGTCGTGTAGGCAGCAGCCGGCGCAAGAACAAAAATAAAAATAAGCCAAACCGTTAAGTTGTCCGTAGCTTTTAGCGTGTCATAATTAGAGATAACAAAAAAGATAAGTCCAAATAATAATAAATAGCTCAGCACATTTGGAAAAATAACAATTAAACGCAATAGTGCTGGTGGCATTTTTTGCTGATTCATATTAAACCACTCCCCTTTAGTCAATTATACGAAAATCTACTATTTACTGCATTATTTTTCTTCAACATTCTAAATTTTCGCATTACATCAATTACTACATTATATATGGTCTTTTTTCTATTAATAGTCGGGATAATTTAATAGTATAAAAGCCTTACTTCATTAATGTAGCAAGGCTTTTCAAAGTTATTTATTCAAATCTATACATTCACAAACTATTGTTTACTCTTTTTTTAGATGGAACAAATAAAGTTAAAATAAATGCGAGTATCGCTAAGATGGTCATGAAATAATAAGCATCACTTGAACCTAAAATGGAAGCAAGCGTACGTATACCTTCAGCCGTCGCATTCGGTGTTTCTACTAGCAATGTTTTTGCATGGTTTGTTGTTTGTGCTGTGAAAATTGTAATGACAACAGCAGAACCGATTGCACCTGCAATTTGTCGTAATGTATTATTCACTGCTGTACCATGTGTGACAAGTGTTTTAGGTAATGCATTCAAACCAGCTGTGTTCAATGGCATTGTAATAAAACTCAACCCTATACGTAGAAAAATGGTACGTATCATTAAAAAGCTAAATGTTGTTGTTTCTGTTAAATCTGTTACAACCCACATGGAAGGAATGACGAAAATCAAACCGATAATAAATAACGGCTTTGCACCAAAGCGGTCATACATTTTTCCGGTCACTGGAGACATAAAGGCATTTACAAGAGCACCCGGTAATAATAATAAACCAGCGTCTAATGCCGTAAACCCTCTTCCATTTTGTAAATACATCGGTAATAAAATCATATCCGCATACATCATCATTGTGACAATAATGTTGATGATGGACGTTAGCGTAAATAGTTTATTTTTAAAAACGGATAAGTTAAGAAGTGGATCAGAAGATTTCATTTGGCGAAGACAGAATAATACAGTAGTCATTATCCCCACAAGTATAGTAACTATTACAATGTTATCATTCCAGCCATGGCTACCTGCATTACTAAAACCATACAAAATAAAACCAAAGCCAATTGTCGATAAAATAACACTCACTACATCTAACTTCGTGTTTGCTGTTTCTGAAACATTAATTAAATATTTCATTGCCATGAATATAACGATCACGACAAATGGAATTATTCCGATAAATAACCAACGCCATGAATAATAATCGATAATGAAACCTGCTAAAGTTGGTGCAATGGCTGGAGCGAAAATCATTGCAAGCCCAATTAACCCCATCATACTACCTCTTTTTTCAGGAGGGAAAATAAACATTACGATGCTCATTAGCAATGGCATAATAATTCCTGCTCCAACCGCTTGAATCATACGACCTATTAGTAAAGTTGTGAAGTTCGGAGCTATTGCACAAAAAATAGAGCCTACTAATAAAAACAGCATTGAACTTATAAATAATTGTCGTGTTGAAAAACGTTTCATTAAGTATGCTGTAATAGGGACTAGCACCCCATTTACTAACATAAATCCAGTAGCTAACCACTGGACTGTTGTAGCAGAAACGGAAAATACGTCCATTAAATTACTCAATGCAACGTTTAACAGCGTTTGATTAAGAGTAGATAAAAAACACCCGAAAATTAATACTGTTAATAATACTTTTTTATTTATTGATTCCGACATTTCATTCTGCCTCTTTCTACTTGTTTTATTAACAACATGTCAATAAAATAGATAATAACACGTTTATTTTTTGATTCCTATTTACAATTTTTCAAGAAGTGTCAATTAAACAACAAAAATAAAAATACTATTAATTAAATTTGTATTTAATAGATAAAGGAGAATGAAATTGCCCACACAAAAAAAGCAAGACCCACGAGCTATTCGCTCTAAACGCGTCTTTAAAGAGGCTGTCGTAGATATATTAATCGAAAACCCAGATATTTCGAAACTTACAGTACAAAAAATAGCCCAACGTGCAGAGCTAAATCGAGCAACTTTTTATTTACATTTTGTCGATATAAATGATTTATTAAAACAAGTAGTTTACGATATTTTCGACGACCTGTTGTCGAAAATGTCTCCAACTTTACAAATTGATAATTTAAATAATCAAGAACAACTAATTACGTTTTTAGATTATATTTATAAGCACAGGAAAATTTTAGCTGTGCTATTTGAGCACCCTGGTTTCAATAAAAAAATGCATATGACATTAAAGGACTTGATTGTCATACAACGTAAAAGTGAAGGTGCTGATAGTACACTATCAATGGATATTCTCGCCTCTTCAATACTGGGAATCCTTATGTGGTGGCTCAGAAATGGGGTACATTTTAGCTCCGAGTATATAGCAAATCAAATCGTTGAATTATATCGATAAAAAGGTCTTCCGTCCATGCTTTTGATGCAGAGACAAATTAATTGTTGTTGCTTTCGCACAGAAAACACTTTGCTAAATAAAGATAAAAGTAGCTTTTAAATGAAATGTCATTTAAAAGCTACTTTACGTTTTTGGCTGAAAGAAGTTAAATTAACTTATTGTTATTCCATGTAAATACTGATTGATCGGATGTAAGGAAGGTTTGTGGGAAAATCTCCTGTGCATCTGCTAAAAATTCCGGTAAATCTTGTGGTAAAAAGCGGGCACTTAAATGGTTCAGAAGCAAATAGTTTGCACCTGCTTGTTGTGCTACATTAGCCGCTTCGACATTTGTAGCGTGTCCATAGCTCGCTGCTAAATCTGTCGTAGTGCCATCAAAGGTCGCTTCATGAATAACGATATCTGCTTCATTAGCTAATGAAACAGCCTCTGGACAGTATTTTGTATCGCCTAATATTGTGAGCGTAAAGCCTTTTTTCGGCGGAGCAACGACATCTTTTGCATAAACAATAGTGCCATCTGCAAGCTCAATATCTTTCCCAGCTTTTAGTTGTCCTAATATCGGGCCTTTAGGAACACCTAGAGCCTGTGCTTTTTCCATTAACAATTCACCAGGTAAATCTTTTTGTTCTATACGGTAGCCAAAGCATGGAACTACATGTCGCAATTCACTTGCACTTACTGTGAAGTGTTCGTCCTCATAAATAACACCTTCACGGACTTCAACAAATTGTAATGGATATGTTAAATGTGTCTTTGATAAGGCTAAGGTTTGCTCAATCCATTGCTGTAAACCTTGAGGGCCAAATATTGTTAATGGCTCATCTCCACCTTGAAATGAACGAGAGCTTAAAAAGCCAGGTAGGCCAAAAATATGGTCACCATGTAAATGTGTAATGAATATTTTCGTTACTTTACGTGGCTTTAACGATGTGTGCAAAATTTGATGTTGAGTCGCCTCCCCACAATCAAAAAGCCACATTTCCCCCACTTCATCTAAAAGCTTCACCATTAAGGCACTTGTATTTCGTTCCTTTGAAGGCATTCCTGCGCCTGTTCCTAAAAAATGTAGTTGCACATATGCCACCTCACTTCTATTTCTATCGCTTTATTGTACCTTATCGTGCACAATAAGAAAAACCTTTGGTCATTAAGTGCAGTCCAAAGGTTTCGTAATTATTTCGGCTCCCATGATACGAGCGCAGCGTGGAAATCATGACGATAATAATAACGCCCATTCTTTTCTTCAATAAATGGCAAAAGCGACTCTTCAACATGTGCTCTATTAAAAGAATCATTCAATATTTTTTTACTTTGTGTTGTTACAAGCTGCTCATAGCTGTCATATTCATATACTCGTTCTAATGGGATAATTTTGCATTCGGCATAAATATCCATTTCATACAGCAAGTTTAAAAATTCTATATAATCTCTTCGTGGAAATTTAATATCGTAGCTATACTTTTCGTATAAAATTTCATAATGGGGTTGAATCGGCCCTGTCGTCATGCCAATAATTGCACGCTTTTTAGCTAGACGATTCATATGGTAAAGTGCTGATTTGATGTCATACATACGATAGAAGCAATTGACACCGATGACGATATCGTGCGCTTCTACTTCATCCTCAGCAAGGTTTTCCCATTTTGCGTGAAGATAAGAAACATGTTGCCTAGCTTCCATGCAATTTTCTAAATAGGTAAGAATACTTGCTGAGCTATCTACACAAGTTAGCTTTCGCACATGCTCAGCAAGCGGAAATGTATAATTGCCCCAGCCTGGACCAATTTCCAATACCGATTGCTCGGCTTGAATACTTTTTTTAATTTCTTGAAAAATTTTAGCAGCATAAGGATCTGTTTGTCCAGCCTTTTTACGGGCGATGGACTGCGCCCAAAACTGCTCCTCTAATTGATCATTGATCATTCTTTCTGGCATTTGGCCATGCCAGTCTTTCATACCTTCCTGCCATAACGCCTCATAATCAATGGCTAACGGACCTTTTCTTGTCATACAGGTACCTCTAAATTCATAATTTCGTATACTTTTTTCATATCAAGATTCGCACGCACATGCTTTGCCAGCATATTGTATGCATCTTCTCTACGTTCTGCGTCACTTTTTACATCACTTGGTAAAGCAGAGAGGCCCTTTTTCAGGCGAATGTCGTTGATGAGCTGTCGTGTAAAGGTGCGATTATGGAATAAACCGTGGAAATATGTTCCGATTACTAATTCATCTGCACTTACTGCCCCATCTAAGCGCCCATCTGCAAGCTGTAAAAATGGCGATACTTCATCACGCAAAATTTTTGTACGTCCTAGATGAATTTCATAACCAGTAAACGTATCCTGCCCTCTTGTTCCTGTCATTTGAACTGTCTTTTTATCGCCAACAAATACAGTTTCCATTGGCAATAATGCTAAGCCTTGCGCTGACTCGCCATTTCCTTCTACTGCATCAGGATCTAGCAACGTTTCACCTAGCATTTGGAAGCCACCACAAATGCCAATAATTTTTGTCCCTCTTGCACGTAAATTAGCAATCGCTTGATCGAATCCCTGTGCCTTTAACCAAGCTAAATCATCTATTGTACTTTTGGTTCCAGGTAATATAAGTAAATCGGGCGTACCAAGCTCATTGACATT
Organism: Lysinibacillus sp. G1-3; assembly: GCF_056322905.1. NCBI lineage: Bacteria > Bacillati > Bacillota > Bacilli > Caryophanales > Bacillaceae > Lysinibacillus > Lysinibacillus sp. G1-3. The sequence goes on along the minus strand of NZ_JBWHYQ010000006.1, from coordinate 122,337 downwards.
GCCGATTAAACGTACACCAACCTCTGGCTCATCGAAAAATGGATCAACATCTGTAAAGTTTGAAATGCGCGGCAAGCGAATCATGGCCACATCCACCGCAAACTCTCCAGGCTTAGGCTTTTTAAAGCGTAATGAAGATAATGCTAGTGAGTCTTCAGCCTCTATATTGACCTCTACATACGGTACAACTCCAAGGACAGGAATCCCCGTTTCACGTTCTACCCATTCAATGCCATCATCAAGTAACTCACGCATTCCTCTGAATTTATTAATAATCAGCCCTTTTACACGTGCCCGTTCTGCATCGTCAAGTAATGCGAGCGTTCCAACAATCGATGCAAACACGCCTCCTCGATCGATATCTGCAACTAGCACAACCGCAGCATCCGCTAGATGAGCCATGCGCATATTAGCTATATCACGGTCTTTCAAATTAATTTCTGCCGGGCTTCCCGCACCTTCAAGGACAATGACATCATATGTATTTTGTAAAGTCCGCACTGACTTTTCAACGATTGGCATCGCTTCTTGGACGAATTGATTGCGATAGCTTTTAGCATCCATATTTAAAAAATGCTTACCATGAACAATCACTTCCGATACCATATCCTGCTTAGGTTTTAGCAATATCGGATTCATATCCGTAGTAGCGACAACACGTGCCGCCTCTGCTTGTACACCCTGTGCACGACCAATTTCCCCGCCATCTTGAGTAACAAACGAATTCAGGGCCATATTTTGCGATTTAAACGGTACTACCTTTAACCCATCGTCAGATAAAATACGGCACAGCGCTGTACATATCATACTTTTCCCTACATCAGAAGCCGTTCCTTGAATCATGATAGATTTTGCTGGCATAGTCTTTTCCCCTTCCTTATTTTTTGTTGAAGCGCGGATGTTCTGCTTCCTTCCGCGGGTATTTCACTCCATATCGCGGGTATTCTTCCTCGTTCCGCGGGTATTCTTCCTCGTTCCGCGGGTATTTCACTCCATATCGCGGGTATTCTTCTTCCTTCCGCGGGTATTTCACCACAAAGCGCGGGTACCCTTTCCGATTCACTGTGCATCAATTAAAATTCTAAACCTTTAACTGCTGGTATGCCTTCCTCATAATAGTGCTTAGTCGCATCAATTGTTGATACTAAATCGGCCATTTCCACAAGTGCTGGGTTAGCGCTACGTCCGGTTACTACTAAATGCATGGTAGGTGGGCGTTGCTGAATAGCTCCGATAACTTCGGATAATGGGAGCACATCATCGATTGGGAATTTTGTTATTGCAAGTGCATTGTTGAGTTCGTCTAATACGAGTAGATCAATGCTGTCGTCTTGCAGGGCGGCCTTTGTTTTTTCCCATGCCTTTGCTAAAGCGGCACGATGTTCCTCGGGTGTTTTTGTCCAAGTGAAGCCGATGCCCATTTGCTCCATTTCTACGCCAAGCTTTCGAAAAGCAATTTGCTCTCCGTATGTGCGCTCGGGTGATTTTATAAATTGCATATATCGGACATTTAGGCCTCGACCAACTGCGCGTAATGTGACACCTAGGGAAGCTGTTGTTTTGCCCTTTCCTTCACCTGTATAAACTAAAAACAAACCTTTTCTAGCCATTGTTTAAGCCTCCCTTAAAGCCATGTTGTTTTTTCTTCGATTGGACTTCTTTTCTTGTCTTTAAGCTCTTGCTCTTCTGGATAGCCGATAAAGATTGTTCCTACTACTTTTTGTGATTCATTTGCGCCTATAAATGCATGCATACGTGGGTCATGAACTAGCCCTACACCGCGTGTACGCCATACAAAGCCAAGCCCTAGCTCCTCTGCGGCAAGCCACATAGACATGATGGCACTGCATACGGCAAAGACATTATCTGCTGTTGCATCAGCATCATTTTCAACAATATCTGCTGTAACAACAATGGCAACAGGCGTTGTTTGAACAACCTTTAGCGAGCTTTCTACTAAATTGAGCTTTGTAGGGAATCGCTCCTGTAAATAAGCATTTGCCATTTCCTCATAGCGTTTCATCGCATCGTCTTGAATAACATAAAAATGCCAAGGCTCACGCATACGGTCATTTGGAGCATATGTGGCAGCTTGTAAAATTTGCTCGATTTTCTCTTTTTCAACAGACTGTTTCGTGTAATTGCGAATCGCCCGACGATTTTTTAAAGCCTCCATAACTGTCATGATGTGTTTCCTCCTTATGCTCAAATAACTTTTTATGAAAGGGCAAGTCCTTGCTCTTCAAACCATTGAATTTTCTCTCGTACATTGACAACCTCGCCAACGACAATCATGGACGGGTTATGGTAGCCTTCTCGTTCAATAATAGTAGCTATTTCATCAAGCTGACCTGTAATGGTACGCTGTTGATCTGTTGTTCCCCACTCAATTACAGCGACTGGGGTTGTTGCCTTACGACCATTTTCGATGAGTTTTCGAGAAATATAAGCAATATTACCAACACTCATGTAAAAGGCAACTGTATCAATACCTGTTGCAAGTGCAGGCCAATTTAAAAAGTCCTGTCCTTTTTCCTCACGACCGTGCCCTGTTACAAGAGCAAAGCTTGTTGCAAAATCACGGTGTGTTACAGGAATACCAGCATACGCCGGTGCAGCAATTCCTGCTGTAATACCAGGTACAATTTCATAAGCAATACCATGATTTTTTAAGATTTCCGCTTCCTCTGCACCGCGACCAAAAACGAATGGATCGCCACCCTTTAAACGTGTGACAATCTTGCCTTCCTGCGCTTTTTCGACGAGTAATGTATGAATCTCATCTTGAATTAAGTGATGCTTTCCAGGTAATTTACCACAGTACACAAGCTCAGCATCTTTTTTTGCAAACTCTAGTAATTTCGGGTTCACAAGGCGGTCATAAGCAATGACATCTGCCTTTTGAATACATTCGAGCCCGTACACTGTAATGAGCTTCGGATCTCCTGGTCCAGCTCCAACTAAATACACTTTTCCGTCTTTCATCGCGCTACTCCCATCAGTATTTGTTGTAAAAATGCTTCACGTCTATCAATCTCTCCATTGCGTGTCCATTCTAGTAAGCTCGGTTCCAGTAATGCTTGTAGAGCGTTGCGTCTTTCTGGACCTTTTTCAAAGTTCGCAGCAATCATTAAACGTGCTTGCTGTAAGAAGCATACATAGTCATCATAGACTTCATCAAATTGCTCTTCGAGGTCATCTTTAATTTTACGCGCTAGCGCAGGACTGGCACCTGACGTTGAAACAGTTAACACTAAAGGACCACGGCGCACTGTTGCAGGCGTTATAAAGTCGCTTTCAGCCTGTGCATCAGCACGATTGATGAGCTGCCAATGCTGGGCTGCTTCTTGTACAGCCTCATTTACGGACGTATCATTTGTTGCCGCAATAATGAGTGATGCATCATCTAAATCACGCGGTTCAAATTCTTTTTCATGCCACGTAATTTGACCGGATTCCGCAAGTGGCAACAATGAGTTATCTAGAGTAGGGCTTACAACGACAATATTCGCTTTAGCCGGTAGTAGTGATGCAACCTTTTGTGTTGCAACGTGTCCCCCACCAACAATTACTACGGTTTTAAATTCAATGTTCATGTGAATAGGAAAATAATTAGTCATGATTTTTCACCTTCTTACAAGCTGTTAACCAATTGTCAACTAGCTTTGGGTTCGATACAAAATGAAAATGAGTGTAGCCAGCTACTAAATTTCCTGCTTGGTAGCCCTCTTGTTTGTTACCAAAGCGCCCCTTCGTTTCATAGGCAGGCGTATTGTGTGAGCCGCTATATTTAGAATAGTGGAATTCATGTCCTTTAGCTTCTTCATCCGTACCAATTAAAAAATTATGCTGTGTGCCAAAAATTTCACGGTAACCTAGAGCTGCTAGCTTTGTTTGCATCGCTACTTCTCCAGGAATAACACCAACCATGTCATAACGGTCACCATTACTATTCGTAATAGCCTCCGTCAAATACATGAAGCCTCCGCATTCAGCTAATGTCGGTAGACCTTTGGCAACCGCTTCACGAATAGACTTTTTGACATCCGAATTTTCCGCTAAAATATCTGCAAATTCCTCTGGGAACCCTCCACCTATATACAAACCGTCTGCTTCTGCGGGAACAGGCTCATTCGCAAGTGGTGAGAAAAATTGCAGCTCTGCTCCTTTTGCACGTAGCAGCGCCAAATTTTCTTCATAATAGAAGTTAAACGCGGCATCCTTTGCTACGGCAATGCAAATATTTTGTGATGGTTGTTCTGCAAATAGTTGCCCTGATTCTTGTAGAACAGGAGCCTTTGTTAATTCAAGCAATAGCTCTAAATCAATCGTTTCCGCCATTAAAGAGCCTAGCTTATCAAAAAATGTATCGAGTTCTCCTCGTTCAATCGCTGGCACTAACCCTAAATGGCGACTAGGAATATCAATCCCTTGCTCACGCTTCAAATAGCCGATCACAGGAATACCGCACTCCTGCTCAATAGCAGCTTTCGCAATTTCATAATGGCCGACACTTCCTACTTGATTGGCAATAACGCCAACGATATTCGGTTGATCGGACAACAATTGGAAGCCTTTCACAACTGCCGCTACACTTCGTGCCATACTCGCACAATTGACAATTAAAATAACAGGACTCTCTGTTACAACACTAATGTCTGCTGCAGAGCCAGCATCCGATAGTGGACTTTTGCCATCATAAAAGCCCATTACTCCTTCTATAATGGAAACATCAGCATCTTCACTTGCGCGCGCAACTATATCACGCACTGCTTCATGTGAAAACATCCAGCTATCGATATTACGTGATACCCGTCCTGTAACAGCAGTATGATAAGTAGGGTCAATATAATCCGGACCACATTTAAAGCCCTGCACAATTTTGCCCTTTTCTTGTAATGCTTTCATGAGTCCAATAGTAAAGGTTGTTTTACCAACTCCACTGCCAGTACCTGCAAGTACAAAGCGATTTGTTTGCATAGGCTTCCTCCTTAAAATGTTAATCTAGCAACAGAAATAGTAGCATTGCCTGATTTTTTCTTTTCTAGCACAAGCGACTCCACTTGCGTATAACGCATTGCGGCAGGCTCACTCACTCCGTATGCTCCGGTATATTTAAAAACGGTTTCCGAAGGTGATGGGAAATCAATTTCATTTAATTCCTCCGGTGAATATGTAACAAATTCCCAATCGTATTTCTTCGTTATTTCAAGGAAGCATTGCTCGTCTTTCTTTAAATCAATCGTACATAACGCTTTGACACTTTTTTTCGAAAGCTTCAGCTCAGCAAGAGTTTCATCAATAACTTGCTCAATTTCTTCCACAGATGTCCCGCGATTACAGCCCATACCAAGCACGACGGATTTTGGTCGATAAATAACACCATTTTCAAGAAGCACTTCTTCCTCTTGTTCAATGATGCGATCAGTAATGAGCAATGTCGCATGTGGTTTCGCTGTAATCGCCGCATATGTTGACGGATAAATTTTAATTTCCTCTGGCATCGGTGTGTCACGCATCCACCAGTCACGTTCCCCCGTTTCCTGAACGATTGCGACGTGCTCCTCGTTTACAACAGAGGCACTTACAGGTGTCAGTTTATCAGCACTATCCCATACCCAACCAAAACGTGCCCCAAATAAATCAACCGGAATCGTTTTTTGCACATCTGAAGCTGTCGTAATAATTGGATTTGCTCCAAGCGCCGCAGCAACTTCATGCGTCAGCTCATTGGCGCCACCAAGATGTCCCGATAAAACACTAATTACATTTTCACCACGATCATCAATAACAACTACGCCTGGATCTGTCTTTTTATCCTTTAAAATCGGTGCTATCATGCGAACAACTGCACCGAGTGAGATGATTAAAATTAAGCCTTTATATTGCTTAAAAAGAGTAGGAAGCAGTAAACGCACAGTACCTGTAAACATTTGAATATGCTTTTCTGCTTCATCCCCCTGCTCAAATTTGCTCATGTAATATAAGTCGCTCGCAGCAAAAGTATGCTGCAAGCGACGTCCAATTTGAACACCATGCTTTGTAATGGCGACAACTGCATATGGATTTCGTTGGTCAACCTCTGGTAAGACGCCCTCTTGTAACTCAATCACTTGTCTTCACACCTTTTCTAAAGCCATGTGTGAAAGTAGCATCATATAATTTCGAACGATATTGATCTTTATCATGAATAGTCGGATCTAATGCCCAGCCAGCTAAAATCATCGCATGCTTACGAATACCGTTCACACGCATTGCTTCATCCAGTTCAATTAATGTTGTACGTACGATTTTTTGATCTGGCCAAGAAGCTCGTTGAATAACAGCGACTGGTGTATCATCAGCCCAGCCAGCACTTTGTAATTCTTTTACTATTTTCTTCGTTAGCGTTGCGCTTAGGAATAATGCGATCGTACAGTGATGACTCGCTAAATCACGTAGCTTTTCGAATTCTGGTACAGGGGTACGTCCTTCGGCACGCGTTAAAATAAGTGTTTGTGTTAAGTCAGGAATTGTTAATTCAGCCCCGATTGCCGCTGCAGAAGCGAAGACAGAGCTTACACCAGGAATAACCTCATAACCAATGCCTTCTTTTTTTAATAGGGCCACCTGCTCCATGATCGCACCATACATAGCAGGGTCTCCCGTATGCATACGAGCTACTACTTTACCTGCATTAACACGATCTACCATGACCGCTACCATTTCCTCTAAATGCATACCTGCTGTACGAATAACTTCAGCATCTGGCCTTGCCTTTGCGATCAGGTCTTCATTCACTAAAGAATCTGTATACATAACAACGTCTGCTGTTTGTAGCATATGTAAGCCTTTAACTGTAATTAAATCTGGATCACCAGGACCAGCGCCGACAATATATATTTTCTTCATTATTTACGCACCACCATTAACGTTAAATATTCTAGATCGACACCGTCTAGTTCGCGTACATCCCAAATGATTTCCTCATCAGATGTTACCTTCGTTACGACTGATGCCTTATCAAGTAAGTCTAAATCACGTAGTACCTCAAGCATTAAATCAATAACCTTCGCTACTTTTATGAACACTACTGCGTCGTGACTTTCAATCGCTTCACGCATAGCCTCATAATCATCATGAGCAGGTACAATGGCAACACGGTCATCGCCATCTGCCAGCGCAATTCCAAGTCGTGATGCTGAACCGTTGAACGAAGAAATACCAGGAACTGTTCGAATTTCCACTTCAGGGTGCATGTCCTGCATAAGCTTCATCATATGGATGAACGTACTATATAATAATGGGTCTCCTTCTGTTACGAATGCAACGTCCTTACCTTCTTGTAATTTTTCATAGACAAGTTGAACTGATTTCGTCCATTCACGTTCTAATACAGCTTCATCCTTTGTCATTGGAAATACTAAGCCAAGCATATCCTTTTCTTCTGGGTTAATGTAGACATCTACGATACGATGTGCGTAGCTTTTACTGCCCTTTAGTTTTTTCGGATACGCGATAACAGGGGATTCCTGAATGACACGAAATGCCTTAACTGTTATTAACTCTGGATCGCCAGGACCTACGCCCAAGCCATATAAAATACCAAGATTACTCATGATTTTCTTCCTTTCTATATGCAGAAATAATGTAAATCGGATTTAATGGAACAAAACGTGTCATATCTAATATTGGTTTGCTGCGTGCAAGTTGCGCCTGCAATATATCAACAGCAAAGCCACAAGATTTAAACGCTTCGACAGCCTTATATAAATTTTCAATAGTTGCAGCATTCAATACAATACGACCGTTTGCCTTTAAACGTGAACAGCATAATTGTAAGAGCTCCACCATTTCTCCTCCTGTACCACCGATAAATATCGCATCCGGGTCAGGGAAGTTTTCAAGTCCCACTGGCGCTTTACTATGAATAGCTGTAATATCTACACGAAACTTTTGCTGATTTTGCAAGCAATTGTCTAAATCAGGTGCGTTTTTTTCTACGGCAAATATTTGGCCTTCTGGTGCAAGCTTACCGGCCTCAATAGCCATGGAACCAGTACATGTACCAACGTCCCAAACGATGCTATCCTTTTGTAGCTGCATTGCTTGTAAACTTAAGACACGAATTTCTTTTTTCGTAATTAGACCTTTATCGGGCTTACGCTGCGAAAATTCTTCATCATCAATACCGAGTGCATAACGTTTCGGCACTGTAGTTTGCTGAAGAATGACTACATTTAAAGGAGAAAAATCAGCCATTTCTAATTCATCAAGCGAATACCAGCCGAATTTTTCATTTGCGCCCTGTAAATTTTCTGCGACAAATGCACGGTATTCTGTCATGCCAAAATGCTTTAAATAACGTGCCAACTCATTTGGATTATTCTCTGCATCTGTTAGCAGTGCCACTTTCTTTTTACCATCAATACGTTGTGCTAAACCTTTCATCGAGCGCCCATGAATACTTGTGACATACGCATCCTGCCAGCTTTCTCCCATCTTAGAAAAAGCAAGCTGCACTGAGCTCATATATGGATAAACCTCAATGTCTAGCTTTTTCGCTAAATACCCACCGATTCCATAAAATAATGGATCTCCTGACGCTAAAATAACTGTATTTCTCGTTTCCGCAGACAATCTTTCAACTAGCGCTGAAAGACCACCTTTTATCAACATTTTCTCACCGGTAAAGTTCGGGAAAAATTCTAGAACACGATCTCCACCAACAAGCACCTCACAGTCTTCAATCCACTGCTCGTATTGTGGTAGTAAGCTTTCTTGTCCGTTATCCCCGATCCCAATCAATTTCATCGATCGATGCAATGTCATCAGCCCTTCCTAATAATTGTCCCTGCATCGAATAGATCGATGTGGAAAGCGTTAAACCGCCCTTAATGTGATGTATGGATGAATAGCAGCACGCCTCACATAAACGGTTGAAAAATGAATCATAACCTTTTTCCGCCATAATTTCACCGACTTGTGAAGCAGTGTTAGCCTCTCGTACCTCGGCTACGGTTTCTTCATCAGCCCCTATATCTACTGCTAATTGAGCTAAAAAATTAAAATCGATAGGAGCACTTTTGGAGTGCACCATCATGACACCTTGTGCCACTTTCGAGAATTTCCCCATCATCCCAACAAGCGATACTTTCTTCATACCAAGTCGCTTACAATGCTTTAATGTAAAGCCAACAAAATCGCCCATCTCAATGAACGCTTCCTCTGGCAAATCAGGGTATTGTGCCATTGCATACTTTTCACTGCGTCCACCTGTAGTGACAACTAAATGCTCACAACCAGCCTCTTTTGCAACACTAATCGCTTGGACGATACTGGCCATATACGCGGAACTCGAAAAAGGCACGACGGTTCCCCTTGTGCCTAAAATGGAGATGCCTCCAATAATACCAAGGCGCCCATTTAACGTTTTTTTAGCAATTTCCTCACCTTCAGGGACGGAAATAACTACGTTAACGCCTCGTTTAATTTGAAATTCATCGAGTACGCCTTGTACAGTACTATGAATCATCTTTCGTGGCACAGGATTGATGGCTGCTTCTCCAACAGGTACTGGTAAGCCGGGCTTTGTTACACGCCCGACACCAATTCCACCATCCAGATGAATGCCTGGTATATCTGACCAGCTTACTGTTCCAACAATGAGTGCTTTATGGGTTGCATCTGGGTCATCACCAGCATCCTTAATCGTTTCACAGCTAACAGCATCGCTCTGAAATGTACATTTTTCTATCGTAAAGGTCGCATCTCGCCCAATCGGTAAATGAATGGTACTAGTTTCTTGCTCTTCATTTGTAATTAAGGCAAGTAATGCAGCCTTCGTTACTGCAGTCGCACAGGATCCCGTTGTATAACCGTGACGCATGTCTTTAGGATCTTTTTTAGGCTTCCGCTCCATTATTTTTTCGCCTGTTCATCCGCTAAAAGTGAGACAGCATTCAATGCGGCAACCGTCACTGTACTACCGCCTTTTCGACCAACATTTGTAATGTACGGAATACCTTCTATTTTTAATAGCTCTTCCTTCGATTCAGCAGCAGAAACGAAGCCGACTGGCATTCCGACAATTAAATCTGGTTTCGCTAAACCTTCTTTAATTAAACGAATTAATTCAAGCAATGCTGTCGGCGCATTACCAATTGCGTAAATACCACCTTCATGTAATTTAGCAGCCTTTTGCATAGAGATAATCGCACGTGTTGTGTTTTGTTTTTTCGCTTCAATTGAAACGTCTTCATCTGCAATATAGCAGTGTAGATCGCCACCATGCTTTTGGAAGCGTTTTTTCCCTGAACCACTTTCAATCATTTGCACATCTGCAATGACATGACGACCTGCAAGAATTGATTTAATACCTGCTTCAATCGCTCCTGGTGTAATAATAACGCTACGTCCTAGTTCAAAGTCAGCAGAAGCGTGAATGATGCGGCGTACAATTTTCCACTCGTCTTCTGAGAAGTTATGCTCGCCCATTTCCTCTGCAATAATTGAGAAACTGTAATCGTAAATTTTATCTGGGTCTACTGTTAATGGTTTGAAATCTGTTTTAAAGTCCATCTGAATTGCCTCCTAAAGTGTGTTTTGTACAGCTTGTAATACATCTTCAAATGTAGAATATTGCTGTCCGTATTTGATATTTGGTCTTGCAATTAAAATCGTTTCAATGCCACATGCAAGGGCAGCGTCCAGCTTTTCATCCACCGAGCCAACCTTGCCGCTTTCTTTCGTAATCATCAATGTCACACCATATTGACGAAAAAGAGCTTCGTTTAATTCCTTTGAAAAAGGGCCTTGTATAGCAACAATATCTCTTTGTGCCACACCAAGTGCTTCACATTTTTCCATATTATCGAGTCGAGGAAGCATACGCGCAATCACTCGTGTATTTTCTAAGCCATGTAACACCTTTGTAAAAGTCGCTAGTGTTTTACTGCCCGTCGTTAGCATAATGACTCCACGTTTTTCCGCTGCTACATGGGCAGCTTCCTCATAATCCTTCACAACCGTAATTAGTGGATGGGCATAATGCTCATGAGCACGTTCATAGCGAATATACGGAACATTTGCTTTTTCAGCTGCTGCCATCGCATTTTTTGAAGCTTCTTCAGCAAATGGATGAGAGGCATCTACAACTAAACGGTATCCTTGCTCCGTAATAATCGTCGCCATTTCCTCAGCCGTTAATCGACCGATTAAATGTGATAGGCCCACTTCTGCAAGGCTTGAGGCTGCTGAATCAGTAACGACTGTTGCTGTCACAGCGTAACCTGCTGACTGTAATTCAAGTGCTAGATTCCTTGCATCGCTCGTCCCCGCTAACATGAATATCATTGCACCGGCTCCTCTTCATGATGACGATGTTCATGGTCGTGATCATGGTCATGATCGTGGTCATGATGGTGATGATGATGCGCATGTCCATGAACCGCCGCATAAGCACGATAATTTTCTAAATCTTGCATACCTGTTGATGTACCATTCACAGCTTGTTCAATTCGCTCTAATAACACATTTTGTAAACGATCATGATAGCCAAAATAATTGGCAATTTGAATATCACAGTCAGCATATTTTTCGTTAAATTGCTTACACATACCATTCATTCGTTCCATTAAGATACCAGTGAATAAAAAGTACGGTAGCATTATGATTTTTTTAGCACCAAGCTTCACACAGCGCTCAATTCCTTCTTCAACACGAGGATCTGTAACCCCCATAAATGCGCTTTCTACATATTGAACCGGGAGTTTCTCCCATAACAGGCGTGTAATTTTATAAAAATCACCATTTGCATATGGGTCGCTGCCGCCTCGTGCAATTAATAAAACCGCAGTATCCTTATGTTCTTCTTCAGCATTAAAGCCAATTTCTGCTAAACGATCTTCTAAAATCGCAAATATTTCTTCATGGATACCGATTGTTTGACCATATGTGAACGTAATATTTGGATAATGCTCACGCGCATGTTCGATTTCTGCTGGAATATGCATTTTTGAATGTCCAGCATGAAGAAGAATAATCGGAATAACATGCACCTCTGTAGCGCCCTTCTTCACACAATTCGTAATACCTTCTTCGATGTTCGGCGAGGCAAACTCTAAAAAACATGTTTCTACTAAAAAACGCTCATCAATACGAGGTTTCATTTGCTCGATAAACGTGCGTACCTCTTCATTTCCTGCTTCTAAACGGCTCCCGTGGCCGACAAATAAAATTGCTTTCATCTCATTACCCCTCACTAGTCGCCGCATGGAGCTGGCTCAACTTTTATTTTTGAAGACATATCCTGATACGTAAAATGTAGGATCTTTTTCACACGTTTGAAGTATTTAAACAAACGTTCATTTGGATGTGCATTTGCTTTATATTCTTCGATAATGTCGGTAATAAGCGGTATTAGCTGTTCAGGTTCTAATCCCTCAACAACAGGCTGAGCCGCATGTGCTGTCCGACCAACTGGCTTGGCACCAATAAAAACATCGAATTTACTTTTACGATAAACAATGCCAATATCATCAAATACGGCTCGATAACACGCCATACCACAGCCATTAAAACCAATATTCAATGTTTTCGGTAACGACATGCCACCAAGCTTTTCTTGAATCTCTTCCGCATATGGGATCGAATCGGTTTTTTCTCCGTAACAGAAATCACAAGCCTTTAACGAAAGCACGTCACCAATTGGTGTTAGTAAAAAGCCTACTTCGCGAAGCTTTGCTGTAATCTCTCCTGGCTCAGACGTAGGAATTTTTAAATGAATTTGGTGGTCTGGTGTATACTCCATCGTTCCTTCCTCACCAACTACTTCAGCTAAGGTCATCATTTGTTGAGGAGTAAAAAACTTATTGGCTACCCCAGGACTAACAGCTAATTCAAAAACCGATTCGATTTTTTGTTGAACGAGCTTAGATGTTACTTTCACAGCGCTAGTTCCCTTCACCTTTGCCAGAGCTGCTGTTGCCATTTCAAGGGATGACTTTTTAGGCTTTGGTTGTGGTGTTATAGCTAAACTGGGCTTTATACGATTGGCATTCGGATCTGTTGCAAAATCATTTCGCGCTGCCCCAGTTTCTTGATTCATTGCCCATGGTTCATTTTCTTCCTTTAGTCGTTGATGTGGTCGTAACGGCTGTTTTTCTTCTCCAAGTGTATATTTACGCTGATAACCACGTGGTGTAATCATTTTATTGTCATAGAAAAATGTTGTTGAATTCCCGATAATAACGGTTGTTAACATGCCGATATCATGTTCAAGCATTTCTGCTAAAGTCGTCATCGTAATTTCTTGACGGTCACGATACGCGCTTTTCACAAGTCCAACCGGTGTATCTGGCGAACGATATTCTAATAAAATTCGTTGAGCCTCTACAATTTGTCTCGTACGACGTCCACTTTTTGGGTTATAAAGCGCAATAACAAAATCCGCCATCGCCGCTGCTTCTACTCGCTTAGCAATTAAATTCCAAGGTGTTAAGTGGTCACTCAAACTAATTGTACAAGCGTCGTGCATAATAGGAGCACCTAGTAAACTTGCACACGAATTAATAGCAGAAATACCTGGAACAATTTCTACTTCGATACCAGTAGCTTCAGTCCATCCTAGCTCGATTAATACTTCATACACTAATCCAGCCATCCCATAAACACCGGCATCACCGCTGGAAATAACCGATACGATACTTCCAGCCTCTGCTTGACGTACCGCTTCCTGTGCACGTGAAACTTCCTCTGTCATACCAGTACTAATAATCGACTTTGCACTAACTAAATCTTGAATAAGCTCAACATAGGTTTTATAACCAATAATCATATGACTTTGTTGTAGTGCCTCTACAGCACGAGTCGTAATATGTTTAAAGTCTCCAGGGCCAAAGCCAACTACGAAAATCTTACCTTTTTGCGCCATTTTGTTACCCCTCTTTCACCTTTTCAATACCTTTAATGGCTGTTGTTTGTGCTGTACGCTGTAAAGATCCTTCACGTAAAGTAAAGACATGCTCATTATGTAAAGATTCATGATTTAAATCTTGTACGAGTGCCTTCGCATGCGATGTTGTCGGCACGCGGTACCAATTCCCTTGAGGATAAGCAATGACAACACAAGCATCTTTACACCTACCATTACAGCGAGTCCTTGTCGTATGTATTTCCTTATCAAGTTCCAGTAACTGTATTTCATCACGAATTGCCTGAGTAATGTCCTCAGCATCTTTTTTCATACAGCTACTACCATTGCATATAAAAAGATGTGTTTTCATCCCCTCTAAATTCCAAGTTGTCATAGTTTTTCTCCCCTCATTTGCTTTTAGGAAAAAGAAAAACCTTTACTCTAGACGAAGAGTAAAGGTTTAGTAGAAGCCAAATAAAAACGAATATATACAGGTACTCGCTCTCGCTTCAACTTCTCCCTCCGAAAAGTTTGCATGTATCATCACATAAGCAGGTTTCCTGACTTAAGCTTCCTTTTACTTTCGCGCCTTCCTAGTTTTCACTAGTGGCATCCGCGATTTCATCAGCTATTACAGTAGCGGGGGCTGTATCGGATTCTCACCGATTTCCCTATTATCTTGAAAATATTCAAGCACTTATGGATGTTTTATATGAAATTATTATTTTTTAAAAATTAAAAACTGTTTCTATCATAGCTTATTTTTTTAAAATTTCAATATTTCTTTCTAAATTTGTGACATTTCCAGTAATTTTTAAAAGAAAAATATGACATTCCTTTTCTATTTATCTAAATTTTCGACATAGACACTCAATTAAAAATTTTTTCTTAAAAAGTATAGCATATATATGGAAAATCATGTTACACTTTGTCGTGAAATCACAACTTCATCTTTTTTCGGTGCGAATTGTTCATCATTTCGCTTAAAAGGGAAGCCGGTTTAAGTCCGGCGCGGTCCCGCCACTGTACTAGGGAGTTTTATAGATAATGTCACTGTCCAAAGGATGGGAAGACCTATAAAACGTTGAACTAAAGCCAGGAGACCTGCCGAAAAATATGTGATCGTTTAAACCTACGAGGATAGGTGTGCGGCTGAGCAAATTAGAATTTTATTTGCATTTTTAGCTATGCACTTTTCCACAATTGGAGAAGTGCTTTTTTGATTTCATCGCATACTAATTCTAACTATTTTAATGTGAGGAGGAGAGGTTTTGAAATTCTCAGGTTGGAAGCTTAGTTATTTCTTATTGGCATTTTTATTCGTGCCAGATCGTGCATTTGCAATGCACATTATGGAGGGCTTTTTGCCAATTGAATGGGCAATTTTTTGGTGGGTCTTATCCATTCCATTTATTATTTTAGGATTACGTTCTATTCGTAAAACTATTGATGAAAATCCTGAAACAAAAATGATTTTAGGATTATCTGGTGCCTTTGCCTTTGTACTATCAGCTTTAAAAATCCCTTCTGTAACAGGTAGTTGTTCACATCCGACAGGGGTTGGACTTGGGACAGTTCTTTTTGGACCATTAGCGATGAGTGTTATCGGGACAATCGTATTATTATTCCAATCTTTACTTTTAGCACATGGTGGGTTGACAACTTTAGGTGCTAATGCCTTTTCTATGGCAATTGCTGGTCCTATTATTGCTTATTATGTTTTTAAGGGCTCTCAGAAAATGGGATTATCATTTTCAGTAGCTGTCTTTTTAGCAGCAATGCTTGGTGACTTAGGTACATATATTGTCACTTCTGTACAATTAGCTCTCGCCTTCCCTTCTGAGGTCGGAGGCTTTATAGCTTCATTTACAAAGTTTGCTAGTATTTTTGCGTTCACTCAAATTCCTCTTGCTGTTAGCGAGGGCATTTTAACAGTGATCGTTATGAACTTCTTAAAAAAATACAATGTGAGCGAATTAAAAGCTTTACGCGTTTTCTCGGCAAAGGAGGCTCACTAACATGAAAAAAAATTTACTGCTCTTAGCAATTGTTGTGTTGTTAGCAATCATCCCCCTCTTCATTCAAAAAGGCGCAGATTTTGAAGGTGCTGATGGCGAAGCGGAGGCAGCAATTGGTGAAATAGATGCTAACTACGAGCCTTGGTTTGAAAGCTTATGGGAGCCACCAAGTGGTGAAATAGAAAGCTTATTATTCGCACTCCAAGCTGCTATTGGAGCCGGATTTATTGGCTATTTCATCGGCTTAATGCGTGGTAAACATAAAGAGGGTTAAGCGATGTTACTCATTGATAAGTATGCTTATATGAATAAACTAGCGTCTGTTCATCCGCTAGAAAAAATGACGTTTTCCCTTGGACTGCTTTTATTGTCGCTTATCATGAGAGATGAACGAATCTCACTCATTACATTTATTGTGATGAGTGCTTTTATCATTGTAGGTGCAAAAATCCCAGCTAAATATTACGCAAAATTACTATTGCTACCCGGATTTTTTTTACTTTCGAGTTTAGCATCCATTTTAATTTCTATAGCGCCAGCAACAAGCACGTTACCTCCAACTATTTGGTCAATTTCTATTCATCATTGGACAATATTTGTTGGCAGTGTGAGCTTAGTGACAGCGCAACAGCTTTTTTTCATCGTACTTGGCAGTATAAGCTGTTTGTATTTTTTAATTCTTACGACATCAGTCCAATCTATTTGTTATGTCCTACGACAATGGCGACTGCCTACTCTATTCGTAGAGCTAGTAGAACTAACGTATCGTTTTATTTTTATCTTTTTAGATAGTATGCAAAAAATTCATCTTGCTCAGCAGGCTCGTCTAGGATATAGCTCCCCTATGCATTGGCTTCGCTCGGTCTCCATGCTGATTGCAGCTTTATTTGTTGAGATGTTCCAACGTAGTCGTGAACTAAACAATGCGATGGAAGCACGGGGTGGCGAGACGGTCTATTGGCAGGAGGAGATTACCTATAACATGAAAAATTGGCTAGGTATTGTAGCAATTTTTATACTCCTCATCATTTATGGAGGTTTTTTCTCATGACAGATTTGTACTTTGAATTAACACGATTATCTTACGCTTATGCAGATGGAACTCATGCTTTAACAGACATTACACTTCAAATTCCAAAAGGGAAAAAAATTGCTTTACTTGGTCATAATGGTGCTGGAAAATCAACATTATTTCAGCATTTAAATGGAATTTTGAAGCCTACAGCTGGAAGTATATCCTTTCAAGGGAAAGCACTCAACTATAGTAGAAAAGCATTAAAAGAATTACGTCAACAGGTTGGTATTGTTTTTCAGGATGCAGACAACCAGCTTTTTTCTGGCACTGTTAAACAAGATATTGCGTTTGGACCTCTGAATCTTGGCTGGACAACTGAAATAATTGAAGAAAAAATTGCTTGGGCTATCGCTCAAACCGAGGTTGAAGCATTGCTCGATAAACCGATACATTTTTTAAGTGTTGGACAAAAAAAACGTGTCGCAATGGCAGGAGTACTTGCAATGGAACCTTCTGTTTTTTTATTAGATGAACCGACCGCTGGACTAGATAATTATTATAGTGCACAAGTTTTACAATCTTTAGCTACGTTAGAAAACGGCGAACGAACTATTTTACTGGCAACACATGATATCCCGTTAGCCTATGAATGGGCAGATCAAATAGTCGTTATGGAAGATGGGAGAATTATTTATAATGGTGATCCCGTTGAACTGTTCTTTCAAGATGATTTACTTGAAAGAGCCCATCTTGAACGCCCATGGGTCTTCGAAATGGCCACTGCTTTACAAAACAAAAAACTATTTGAGAAAAGCATCAAAATGCCTCGTTCTAAGGAAGATTTACACAAACTTATAGAGCAACTTTAAGACAATTTGTCCATAGTTGAAATTTATTGTGGCTAATACATTCTACTACTCTTTCACAATTCGAGTAGGAATGGCAGCTGCTATCTGGAAGGATGTGAATTTTACTTTAGTGATCCTATGGGGATTCCATCTACTTTCTACCAATCTTTACGATGGGCAGAATATAATGGTAAAATATAGATTGGAAACTGAGAAAAATATATCCTCATTTATGAAACTTTTCTATTACTTATTCGTAATAGTAGAGATTGCCCAAATATTTAATACACCCAAGGAGGGAAAACAGTTGAAAAACTGGAAGAAAAAATCAGTCGCTCTAGTAGCATCTGCTGCACTAATGGTTCCTGCTGCTTCTGCCTTTGCTGAAGCTCCACAAAAAACAACAAAGAGCCAAGATTTAGTGAAAGTAGCTAGCAATAAGGACCAAGCATTCAAAAATCAAAAAGAATGGATTAGTCAGGATACGATTATTGTCAAACATTCTGGTCTTGATAAGAGTGTGCATAACAAAATTGGAACAAAAGTGATCCGCTCTATTCCTTCATTAGGTTACGATGTTATCCAACTGAACAAAGGAACAAATTTAGAAAAAGCAGTTTCATATTACGCTCAGCAAAAAGGGGTTAAAAGTGTATCCCCAAGCTATGTGTACCATTCATTTGGTACGAAAACAGATCCAAAGAAACAGGAAATGTATCATTTAAATCTACTTCAAATTGATAAAGCACTACAATTAGCAGGTAAAAATGATGTAAAAGTGGCAGTTATCGATTCTGGTGTGGATTTTAAACATCCAGATTTAAAATCTCAAGTGCTACCTCCATATAATGCTGCAGCACCTGCCAATACTTCTTATCCTGGTGACCACGGAACACATGTAGCAGGAATTATTGGCGCTGCAAAAGATAATGGTGTTGGAGGACACGGGATCAATCCAAAGGCCAAGCTTCTTCCGATCGATGTATTCAACGGAAAAGATGGTGCTAATGATTTCGTCATAGCACAAGGCATCCTTTATGCTATCGAGCAAGGCGCTGATGTTATCAATATGAGTCTTGGCGGCTATGGTGAATCTCCATTAATGGAGGAAGCCGTTCAGAAAGCGATTGAAAAAGGAGTTACGATTGTAGCTGCTGCCGGAAATGAATCGACAGATAATTACTCCTTCCCCGCTTCCTTTGAAGGCGTTATTAGTGTAGGTTCTACGAATGATCGAAACAAATTATCAAGCTATTCAAACTATGGTCCATCGGTTGACCTAGTAGCTCCAGGTGAAGATGTTTATAGTACTGTTCATGATGAGAAAAAAGGATCATCCTTTGTAAAATTTAGTGGAACATCGATGGCATCTCCTGTTGTTGCCGGTGTAGCTTCACTTTTAAAATCAAAATATCCAGATTTAAAGCCTTATGAAATAGAAGCTATTCTCGAACAGACTGCAAAGGATTTAGGTGAGACGGGCTATGATCTTACATTTGGACATGGTCTAGTAGATCCTGTGAAAGCATTACAGTTTAATATAAAAGATTTACCAAAACAGTATTCAGAAACAAAAGAAGAGCGCTTGAAAAACGCTAAAGTCCTGAAAAAGGATACATTAAATACTGAAAAAGGTTCATTCAACCAACCGGACGAAAAGAAATGGTACAAGGTTGATCTAGATGAAAATGAATATGCTCAACTGACATTAAATGGTGCAGACAAATATGATTATGCATTTGATTTGTACTTCTACCCTGAAGGTTCTAATAAAAAAGTAGAACCAATTAACGTCAATGATGTTCGCGTAGGCAAGCAAGAAGGATACTTATATAATGCAGATCAAAAAGGAACCCTTCTTATTGGAGTTAAAGACCATAATGGCAACTATAGCTCAAAAGGTGCTTCTAACTATGTCTTCACAGCTCAAACGACTAAAGAATTACCAATTGATTCATTAGATATGGAGCATATGGAGAACATTGAAAAATTCCCATTCAGTACAGAAGGGAAAAACTATACACTACTTTCTGAAGATCATCTAGGTGACAAAGATTATTTTACATTTTCAGTAAATGAACCAACTACACTGAAATTTGATTTAACTGGAATTCCAGGTGTTACAGCATCCATGGAGCTTTATCTAAAAGATGATTTTGATCTGCTACAGTCAGAGGAAGTCGATGCAGAAGAATTTGGTGAGGCATACCCAATCCGAGCATCTTACGGCACGGATACAGGCGATGGAGTAAGCTTAGTTGTCGATGCTGAGCCTAATGAAAAATATGTAATCGGCGTCTCTAATGAAAACAGTTTCAATTCTACACTTGAAATGTTCTATAGCGGCGGTATTGATACTGAAGCAACTGTTAGTGAATCCATCATTCCTTACACATTAAAAGGTGAAGTCGTTACCCTTCCAGAAGATGAAGACGGCCTTTCATTAGAAGGAATGCTAGAAAGCAGCATAGAAAACGATGACGATCTTTTATCTTTTAATGAATATACAGCAAAAAAACGTAATCAAAAGAATGATTTTATGAATATGTTCATGAATCCAGATGCTATGGAACAACCAGAAAACGTTGAGCAAATTATGGAACAAGCGATTCCTTTTGATATTGGTCAAGATCAAAAAGCATACTTCCAAACTGAAGATGATGAAGATTACTTCAAATTTACAGCTAAAGATAATGCCGTTTATGGGTTCAACATTCAAAAAGGTATTAACCAATCACCAGCTGGTAATATATTCGAATACGATGAGGAAACAAAAGAATTAATCCCAGTTTCTTCATTAACTAACGATATGGGGATACTTAGTCTACTTCTTGGATCATCAATTGATGAAAACGAAGCGAAGACAATTGCATTGAAAAAGGATAAAACCTATGTTGTAAAAGTAATGAATCTAGGTGACCGTTCTTCTGAACCGTATACACTTAAAACAAGTAAAATGGCAACTATTCCAAAAGAGGATAATACAAATAATAATACACCAAAAACTGCTATTAAAATTCAACCTGGTACAACTTACAAAGATCATATCATTTATCAAGATGATACAGATTTCTACTATTATAAACAATATGGCAAAGACGAAATCATGAGTCTTCTTATTTCTTCTGTACCATATACAAAAGAGCAGCTAGATAAGTTACCTAAAGAACTTCAAAATGACTTGAAGTTTTCAGGCTCCATTATTGAAGATACAAATGGCAATAGAAAAATTGATCCAAAAGAAATGGCAACAGAAATTCAATTTGGACAAGGTGAAGATCTTATCGAAATGCTACTCGGTCTTGGCGGGACAACAGATGTAAATACTTCTTTTAAAGCAAAACAGGCTCACGGGTATTTTATTGTTATTAACGGAAGCAATAATGGTCAATTATCAATCCAACCGTATAATTTAACTTTGTTTGATCATAAAAAAGCTGATGAAGATGCAGATTCCAAGTTAGTTAACGGTGTACCGACAAAACCGACTGTACTTACGAAAAAAGACGGTAAATGGGTGGCTAATCAATATTTAAATGCTGGTGTTCAATTTGGTGATAAAGACTATTTCGAATTTAAAAACGACAGCAAACGCGATGTGTCCTTCTCTCTTAAAACAGAAAAAGCACTAGATGGCGTCATCCGTATTATTGATGCAAAAGGAAAAACAGTAGAAACTTTTGATTATTACGGAGCTGGAGATGCTGAGGTAGGTACAATCACACTTGATAAAGGAACTTACTTTATTGAAGTAAGTGAATATTACGGCAAAGCTAGTTCTCAACCATATACACTTGAAATAAAATAAAATATTTACCTCCTTTGATTGAAAAATGATGTAATAGAAAGATAGAATTTTCGGTTGAAGATAGTGTAGAAGATAAAGTTGAAACAAAGCAGGTCAAAACTTTAAAAAGCGCAAGAAATCAATTTTAGAAACGTTGATTTCTCGCGCTTTTTTGATATCCATCGAAAAGTATTGCTCACTCCTCTTGTTCGTTGAGGAATACATATGGAAAATAATTATTATGATCACTTTATTTCTGGAAATCTACAGAAAAACCTGATGTATATAAATTAACCTTTAATGGTTATCATTTAATTTCTGTTACAAAAATAAGTTTTTAAATTCTAACGTATCTTTCTTAAATAAAAGTTGGATTTTATGAGCGTGTCTTTTTTTACTAACAATACATACTTTAACAGATACGTCCTGTTTGAAAAACCAGGCAGCGACACTTTTTTCACTACTGTCTTAAAGGCCCGATATGTTAGTACCATAAGCGGTAACGTTCTGATTTGGTCATGAAAAAACCACCTAATGATTATTGTGATTGTCTCACGATTATTAATATTCATTAGGTGGTTTGTAGTATTTAGCGCTTACTTTTTTATGAAGTATTCGTGTTTTATTCACGATAACGAGAGAGTTATTTCCGCTCCAACTATGCACTCTTTTCAGGGGTTCTTATTTATAGGGTATTGGTCAAGAAGAAGCATGCTTTATTCCCCCTCTAGCGACGCTAATATAAATATGGTCGCCCTGTTTTCACTCCATTCTCGGAATATACTCCTCTTATCCGATTGGCTTTTCCTCTAAATATTCGGCTACTTTTTGCACAATATGTTTCCAATTTAATTCCGCTCTTGCGAAAGTTTGGAGGTGTTCACATGCATCAGCCAATAAAGCTTCCTGTTTCGTTACTTGCTGCAATGTCCGCCCAACACTTTGCCATTCATGTGTCGGATGAATTGTCCCAAAACGCTGATTATGGGTAATATCTGCCGCCCCATCGACATCAGTCGTAACGATATAACAACCATTCTTTGCGGCCTCAGCAAATACATGAGCGTAGCATTCTACTACAGAGGTAAGGCAAAAAATTTTAGCCTTTCTATACTCCTCTTCCAGTCGCACCTTATCATAAATCGGTCCCAACATTATGACCTGTGCTGCAAATGGATTTCCATCCAGCACGTTCAACAGCTCCTGTCTAAACGCCTCTGACATTGGACCTATTAACCGAAACTCCCAATCTGCAAGCTGTGCTTCTAAAAAAGCTTTTACCGCTAGAAGAATTTGTTTTTCAGGAGCATCTAAACGACCTACCGTTACTATTCTATTTTCTTTCTCTTTATATGGAACAGGCTCTGTTTGAAACAGCTCATAAAAGCCATTAGGAATACGTTTAATATCCAAATTGGTAAATTCATGAATAGAGCTTTGAATAGATTCACATTCGGACGAAAGTACATCACAAAGCTGGAGTAACTCTGTAAAATACGGATAAGTTTTTAATCGACTTAACCAAAACCGATTAACATCTAATTTCATATAAATTTTTCCGTTTGGATTAAACTTTTTATATGTTTTTAAGATCGATAAATACGATGGATAAGGCCCTATCGCAAATGCAATATCGATGTCCTTCGCATGCTCTATTAAATAACTATTCATATTAGCAACATAGTCATCCTCAAACGGAATATGTTGAAAAGTGACAGAAGGAAAGGTTTGTTTCAATAATGCTTCATTCATTTCAGTCGTTACAATAGTAACATCATAGCCTAAGTATTCACCTAACAAAATAGGAACTAGGCATAAATCTTTGAAAATATGTGCATCGGAGAGCTTATACGATTCCACACTACATATGAAGGCTATCTTTTTTGACATAACATCCCCCTTTTTTAAATGAAGCGTTTCATTAAATTATGATTTCTTGTTCAATAATGTGAAAAGATTAGTATAAGTACCATTATCACACTAGTAAAATCACCTTATTTTAAAATGCTTTTCTCTCTTTTAAATAACTAACGAATGTAAGCCATTGCCTACAGAACCACTCTTACAACGCATATTGTAATAAAGAATCCGTTATGTCAATCAAAGTAAAAAGTATAGACTTTCTAAAACTCTACTTACGCCTATTGAACACTTCTACTAACAAAAAAAGAATCGAGGTTTTATATGAAAATTAGTTTTTTATCACCAGCCTACAATAGTGAAGAGTGGATATTGACATTGTTAGAAAGTATTCCTAAAGAATACGCCTATGAAATTATCGTATGCGATGACGGCTCAACCGACAATACTTTAGCCCTATTAGAGGACTATCAAAAAAACTGTCCAGCCTTAAAAATAATTACTCATCCAACTAATTTGGGTGCAAGTATAGCCTATAATCGATGTATCGCAGAAGCAACTGGTGATTATGTAGCTATCATAGATAGTGATGATCACTACTTACCTGCTATTCGAAACGTCTTAGGCCAAGTAGATGGTCAGTTTGATATTTATTATTACAACATGCTTACAAAGGAAGGCTATGCATTTATAAAAGATGAATCAAATCGATACACATTACCTGGACAATTTAAAATTATTCGAAGAAGTTTTATAGGTGATGCAACCTTTACCATAAGAAAAGATATTGCAGGGGATTGGGATTTTAATTGTGCTTTAATGGATAAAAACCCGACAAGTAAATATACAAATGAATTAGCATACTGGTATAACTTCCCAAGAGAAAATTCTGAATATGATTTACATCGAAGAGGATTAAAATAACGCCCTTATTTCCATGCATGCAGGAGGTGTAATTAACAATACAATGTTTAAAGATAAAGTTCTTCTCATTACTGGCGGCACCGGCTCTTTTGGTAATGCAGTATTAAAGAGGTTTTTAAATACCAACATTAAGGAAATACGCATCTTTTCAAGAGATGAGAAAAAACAAGATGATATGCGTAAACTCTATCAACATCCGAAAATTAAATTTTTTATAGGCGATGTCCGTGACATCCAAAGCATTCATAATGCGATGTATGATGTCGATTTTGTTTTCCATGCAGCCGCTCTTAAGCAGGTCCCCTCTTGCGAATTTTTTCCACTAGAAGCAGTCAAGACGAACATCCTAGGCACTGATAATGTTTTAACTGCGGCTATTCAAGCTGGTGTTAAAAAAATTATTTGCTTGTCAACAGATAAGGCTGCTTATCCAGTAAATGCAATGGGAATTTCGAAGGCTATGATGGAAAAAACGTTTATTGCTAAGTCTAGAATGGTTCATCCGGAGAAAACATTAATTTGCGGAACACGATACGGAAATGTCATGGCTTCAAGGGGCTCTGTTATTCCTTTATTTATCGAACAAATTAAAGCCGGCAAGCCTTTAACGATTACTGATCCTAAAATGACACGCTTTATGATGAGCCTTGATGAGGCAGTAGAATTAGTTTTATACGCCTTCTCACACGCTGACAACGGGGACATTATGGTGCAAAAATCACCAGCTGCTTATATAGAGGATTTAGCACAGGCATTACTAGAAATTTTTCAAGCTCAAAATAAAATACAAACTATCGGAACACGGCATGGCGAAAAAATTTACGAAGTGTTATTAACAAAGGAAGAAGCTGCAAAGGCCATTGATATGGGGAATTTTTATAGAATCCCTGCAGATAACCGTGATTTAAATTATGGAAAATATCTTGATGAGGGCTCTCCTAAAATTACATTGACCGACGAATATAACTCTACTAATACGAAAATACTATCCGTCGCTGAAATAAAAGAAAAATTATTAAAGCTTCCTCTCATTCAAGAAGAATTACAAAATTGGATGGGAGGAAAACCTTGAAATTTTTAGTACTTGGAGCTACTGGAATGGCTGGTCACACAATTTCACTCTATTTGTACGCCCAAGGGCATGATGTAACAACCTATTCGCGATCCGCCTTTTCTTGCGGAAATAATATTACGGGTGATATTACAGATACAAATTTTTCAAAATCACTAATTTTAGATCACGACTATGATGTTGTGGTGAATTGTATCGGTGTATTAAATGACGCCTGTGAAACAGACCGCGAGAAAAGTGTATATCTCAATAGTTATTTGCCTCATGCCATTGAGTCTTTATTAAAAAACAGTAACACTAAGCTTATTCATTTAAGTACAGATTGTGTATTCTCAGGAAAAGCCGCTCCCTATCATGAAAAAAGCCTTCGCGATGGGGAAACCTTTTACGATCGTACGAAGGGACTAGGAGAAATCGAAAGCACTCAACATCTAACGTTTCGTAATTCTATCATCGGTCCTGATTTGAAGGAGAATGGCATTGGCCTTTTTAATTGGTTTATGAAACAACATAATTCTATCCGCGGCTATACAGGTGCAATATGGACTGGAGTTACGACCCTAACACTAGCAAAAGCAATTGAACGTGCAACACTTGAAGGTACAACAGGCCTCTACCACCTCGTCAACAATAGCAGTATTTCAAAGTATGATCTCCTGCAATTATTCAATACGCATTTCAAGGAAAATAAAAGTACAATCCAGCCATATCCCCTCGTTAACATTGATAAAACAATAGTCAACACAAGAAAAGATTTTTCATTTACCGTACCGAGCTATGAAGAAATGATCCTTGAGATGAAAAACTGGATATGGCAGCATAAAGATTTGTATCCTCATTATTTTAAATGAGTTTGGAGGTTCAGTATGCTAAAGAGAAAGTTCGGAGACCGTTCGGAATGGTCACGAGTTATCGAAAGAAAGTATAATCAGTCGTACCTTGACACTAGAGACTTCAAGGGTTTTATAACTTTATTGAAAACAGTCCTAGTTACTGAACCTTTATTCATGAATTATGGAGAGAAAAAACTATGTATTGTTGATAACGGCTATATATGGTTACAACAATTTCCCCTTGAAAAAAACCATTCTGTAACAACTATGTTTAATGCTAACGGAGAAATAATTCAATGGTATATCGATATATGCCATAAAAACGCAATAGAAAATAATGTTCCTTATATGGATGATCTATTTTTAGATCTTATTTTGTTACCATCAGGAGAGTTGATTGAAAAAGATGCTGATGAATTAGAAGAAGCTTATTTAAAAGGCATCATTGATAAATCCCTGTATGATTTGGCTTGGAACGAGCTAAACAACATCAAGGGAGATATAAGCGAAGGTGAATTTAAGTTGGTTAACCTTGCTATACAACATAAAAATATTTTAATAAATGAATAAGGTTCATAAATCAACTTTTTCTAGAGGGACTAATCCTAATCATACACGAACAAAATGTTTAAGTAAGTACAACATTCTGGAACGACCACATTTCAACATTCTACTAAGCTGACATCGATGATATCCCTCCCCTCACCTTACAGTTGGAAGTCGGGGATTATGATGCATAAAAAAGACACCTGCTACGGTGTCTTTTGATCATGAAACTAGTATTTGATTTTAAGAGTATCCCCATCAACATAAACTGCCTCGGAACGGGAAATCGGCAGCTTTTGCTCTGCTGAGAAGCCGATCGTCTCTCCATCCCTTAAAGTGACATTCTCTTCTACAATATATCCGGAAATCGTAATCAAAAAATCACGCAGTTCGGCAGGAGTTGCTTGACTGTCCAGAATTTCAATTTCATCCTTGCCAAAGGCTTTTAACCCATAAGTATATCCATCTACCCCTTTTTCCGTTCCGACCAGGCCGAAATAAACAAGATTCAGTAAAGGAAACATGTCGTCATTCTTCATGACTTCAGCCATATCTTGAAAAAGTTCAGGCTGGAATACGGTGCCAGATGTATAGATCCCTATTGCGTTAGGAAGCTTTAAACAACTTGCCGCCAGCTTAGTGTATAGCCTGCCACTGTCCAGCGGGGAACCGGAGCGAGTAAATGCAGCTAGGATGATTTGAGCTACATGCGTTTGAGTAACCTCCACAGCTTCCTTCCACATGTAATTTCCCTGTGCATAATACTCAGCCTCACCATCTGGTACGGGTGCTTCGACAAAACTAACCGCTAACATGCAGTCGTCCACTTCAAAGACCAAGGTTCCTTCCTCTGTTTCTTCGTCGTTTTCCTCATCCTCTACTGACGAGCAGCTGATGTCCCAATCATTCAAAAGGTTTGCCTTTATCTGATCAATATCACATTCTGCAGAGTTAAGCAGAACAAAACCGTTAAAAATACCAGAACCATTACCTTGCGTTTCTGTCTCGTCCTCCATAGATTGAGCAGCTTCATATGCTGCAGCCTGCTGCATCCAGTATTTTCGGATTAATTCTACCATCTTTACAGCTTCTTGCTCTGCAGTCGCAGGGTCATAAGGTTGCATCTCACTGAATACATGGCCGCAATGCTCAGTGTCAGACGGATCCTCATAGCCTCCACATACGCCAAGGAGCCATTTTCCTAGCAATGATTTTTTATACTTGAATATATAGTAGTGCATATCATGTAAATCAAATTCTGCTGCAATTTCTATTTTCTTGGGTTCTTGCCCAAGTTCGTGTTCATCTGCTAGCCAGTCGATCATGGATTGCATTGCTGCTTGTTGTTGAGCTGTCATCAATTTCTCTCCTTTATGAATGTATGATTCTACCATTATTATACCAGCTATTATGGAATAAAATAGTGAAGCAAGAATTATTCCTCTTATGGTAGATTACTCCTATTTCTATTAAAGGAAGTCGTTCATCAAGTATTGAGTGCTAGGATGAGTAGCAATAATCCCAACTTTTTGGTCATAATAAAATCACAATCCTCCATTCAATTGAATTGGAAGATAATTTCGCTACTATATTCACGTAATTTTTCAGGGTATTAAAAAGGGATTCTAGGTCAGTGACCGAATCCCTAATTTATTCAATGGTTTGCATTTGTAGTTAAAGCTGCGAAATTTTGTAGATGTTCAGAACTAATACTATATGAAACAACCTTCTCCTTGTACTTCTTGACTACATCAACGTGATTGTCATAACTAAAAACAAAGAAATTAACATCTTTTTTGCCTCTTTTTACGTTCATGATAATTGGAGTAACATTAGTCTCTGGCTGTAAAAATAATTTTTCATTACCTGGAAATATATAATGTTTTTTCAAAAAGGAAGCTTTATTAAAATAGTCTGTAAATCTATTTTTTTCTTCCTCATTTAAATTCTTTCCATTGAATGTTACCGTCACATCTTTTGAATCAAGTTTTTTATGAAGTTCAAATTTACTTACCCCCCATCCTACAGCTATACTGGGAGGGCTCATTATCAATTTAAGAATAGATCCAATCACTAGCGTAATAATCATACCTGTTGTCATATCATATCAACTCTTTCAATAATTTAAGCATTTTAGTAGCAATTACTATATTATTATCTTCATTGCCCATTGTTTCATAAAGAATAATTAGTAATTAAACTATATCGATGTTTTAACATCTTCCTCTCCATGATAAGGGATTTATATTTTTTATAACCATCCAATTTGATGCTTTTTTGACCATCCATTTACCCTAGGGATAAAATATCTGGTGTGTTGATTGGCCATTTTTATACACTCGAAGAGGCTGATTTCCGCTACGGGCTACTCGCTTTGTCGCTGACGCTTCGCTTTCGCGCAGAGCAAAGGCTTCCTGCGGGCGAGCGTCGAGTAGCCCTACGCTCAATCAGTTAAAATGAAAATATATTAGCAAATTGGTAACAAAAAATCCTTTCATCGCTCAAAAAACCTATTTTTTCCAAATAAATACACCTGTAAATATTTTAGCCATCCTATCTAACACATTTTTAGTCATCCAATTGTCTATATACTATTAAGGGCTTCTGCAAACCTTTTGATTCCTTCGTCGATTGAGTCTTCATCTTCCTTTGCGAAAGTAAAACGAACAAAACCATCTTTGGATCCCAGTGTAGAACCAGGAACATAAATGACGCCTCTTTTAATGGATTCTTCAAGCAATTGGGTTTCATTATAATCTTTAAGTATTTTACACCATATATGAATACCGCCTTGAGGAATAGAATATTCCACCTGATCTTTTAAATACGTATCAAGGCTTTTTATAATTTTATCTCTTCTTTTTTCTAATTCCTTCATTAAACTTTTTATATGAATATGAAAATTTTCAGATTCTAAAAAATCATTCGCCACCCATTGTGTATAGCTAGAATGACCGAAGTCGATTTGTTGTTTCGCATCGGATAATCTTTCAATCACCGATGTTGGACCAATAATCCACCCTATTCTTAATCCTGAGGCAACAATTTTGGACAAAGAACTAATGTATAATACGTTGCCATTTCTATCCATTGATTTAAGGGTAGAGATTTTATCTCCTGAAAATGCTGTTAAACTATAAGGATCATCTTCTACTACTGGAATTCCAAGCTTTGAGGATATGTCTAAAATCACTTCTTTTTTCTTTTTATTCAATAAAGAGCCCGTTGGATTTTGAAAACATGGATTTAAAAAAACCATTTTTATTCGGTGCTTTTTATATAATGACTTTAAATCTTCTGGGTTTATTCCATCTTTATCGACAGGTAGATAATGTATTTGTATACCTACCGATTTGAAAATTGGAAGATTATAATTATAAGAAGGATCTTCTATTGCTATTGCATCTCCAGGCTTTAACAAACATTGTACAATTAAATGTAATGCTTGTTGCGCTCCTGATGTTATAAGTATTGAAGAAGGATTAGTGTCGATTCCCCGACTTTTTTTCACGTGTTTTGCAATGGTAGTTCTAAGGATTCCATTCCCCTGTGGATGATCGTACCCTAAGCTTCCAATAAAAGAACGTGTTGACGTTATCTCGCTTAAAAACCTTTTTGGGAATAGTTCTTCTGACAATTCACCGGAAGCTAAATTTATTAATTTATGTTCAACAGCCTCTTTTCGTATTTTTTTCG
Organism: Lysinibacillus sp. G1-3; assembly: GCF_056322905.1. Lineage (NCBI taxonomy): Bacteria > Bacillati > Bacillota > Bacilli > Caryophanales > Bacillaceae > Lysinibacillus > Lysinibacillus sp. G1-3. The sequence continues at coordinate 91,844 of NZ_JBWHYQ010000006.1, read as the reverse complement.
TGACAGGTTGACTCGGTAAAAAAGAACCCGCCTCAATATACCTATTCCAACTAGGAATCCGCTTTTTTGTTATACCCCATATATCTTTACTAATGGTAGTACCGCTTCCTCTAGTCCTTTCAATTAGCCCCATCGATTCTAATTCGTCATATGCATGAACGACAGTACTTCTGTTTAAATGTAGAGCACTTGCTAAATATCTCTCTGATGGCAATGGTTTATCAGGTGGAAATGTACCATTTGCAATTCCCTTTTCAATATATTCTGCGAGTTGTTTATAGATAGCTTTTTTCGCTTTTCTATCAGGTTTCCAATCCAACTATACTCACCTCATTATTTCCTTCAAACTTACGCTTTCTTCTTTTAGCAGTGTTATTCCTGGTAAAAAATTATATATTAATATTATTTCAATTGTAATATACCATCCACTTTATTGTTATTTTAGCCATCCACTAATAAAATCAATCTTCGTTTTCTATTTTATAACCAATGTTTCAATGCGCGTGAAAAAACTCCTATTTAAAGAACCTTCCTCTACTATTCTATCGAAGTATCATCATCAAGGAATCCTTAATGTAAGAATAGATATAAAAAGACAAGGTGCTCACTGTAAGGATTAAGGGTTTTCATAAATGTGCTTGATCTGATGTACATGGTGGATTGGTATAGCCAGATCAATATATGGAAAAGAATCCATGGTAGAGGGTTTCCGTGCGAAGTTTGATAAGGTTGTATCAATATTAAAACGGAATATTAAAGTTGTATTTCAAATTTCCCCTTCTTTGCCAAAGAAAAAAGCACCTCCACATCAAATAGAAAAGAAAGTGAAAGCTTGGTAGATTACATTCCCCACCAATTTTCACCTTCTTTTCATTTCAAAAAACATTATTTCTCTTATTCTATTTAACTGCTAACGCCGAAGTTGAATCTGCTGCTAATTCTACTTGTAGATCCGTATAAGGTAATCCATGTGCATCAGCTACCGCTTTATATACTATTTTTCCATTTACTACGTTTATCCCCTTCGCTAAAATAGGATTATCTAAAGCAGCTTGGCGATAGCCTTTATTAGCTATTTGCAAACCGTATGGAACAGTTACATTTGACAAGCCCATTGTTGAGGTACGCGCGCAAGCACCTGGCATATTCGCAACTGCGTAATGCACAACACCGTATACTTCATAAGTAGGATTACTATGAGTAGTAATTCGATCAATTGTTTCAATAGAACCCCCTTGATCTACCGCTACATCCACTACAACAGACCCCTTTTGCATTGTTTGAATCATTTCTTTTGAAACTAATTGTGGTGCACGTGAACCTGGAATTAGCACAGCACCAATTAACAAATCTGCTGTTTTCACTGTTTCAGCGATATTGTAGGTATTTGATGCAAGTGTACGAACACGTCCTTGGAACATATCATCTATTTGACTTAAGCGTGTAATATTAACGTCTAAAATTGTTACGTTTGCACCTAATCCTACTGCCATTTTCGCAGCATTCGTCCCGACAACTCCAGCACCTACAATCACTACATTTCCAGGTGCAACACCAGGAATACCACCTAAGAGAACTCCTTTTCCTCCTTTTGAATTTTCTAAAAAATGTGCACCAATTTGTACAGACATTCGGCCTGCAACTTCACTCATTGGTGTTAACAACGGTAAGGCACCTGAATCTAATTGAATTGTTTCATAAGCAATTCCAGTAACTTTACTTTCAAGCAAAGCTTTCGTTAATTCTGGCTCAGGAGCTAAATGTAGGTATGTGTAGAGAATTAGATTCTCTTTAAAATATTTGTACTCCTCCCGAATTGGCTCCTTCACTTTAATCACCATATCAACATCCCAAGCTTCCTTAGTCGATTTAGTAATTTGAGCGCCTACATCTAAATAATCTTGGTCTGTAAATCCACTACCTAGCCCTGCACTCGATTCAATTATTACTTCATGACCACCTTTTTTGTAAGCTACAACACCTGCTGGAGTAATTCCTACTCGATTTTCATTATTTTTTATTTCTTTAGGTACACCAATTATCATTATATTTTTCCTCCTACCTATTTTTTATTTGTTTTGGTTTATAACTACAAGTTTCATTTCTGTCATTTCCTCAATTGCATACTTCAGTCCTTCTCTTCCCATACCACTTTCCTTTACGCCACCATATGGTAGATGATCTAAACGGAATGTAGGAATATCATTTATAATGACACCACCTACATGGAGTTTTTGCGTTGCCTGTAAAGCAACATGGATATTATCTGTATAAATACCAGCTTGCAAACCATATTTGGAGTCATTTACTTGATCAAATGCCTCTTGAATAGATGTAAACTTCATAATAGATACGATTGGTGCGAATACCTCCTGACAGGAAACCTTCTGCTCCGGTTTTACATTTAATAGTACTGTAGGTTTTAAGATATTTCCTTCAGATTCTCCACCAGTTGCAATAATTGCCCCTTGCTCCTTTGCTTCTGCAATCCAACTTAATGTTCGTTTTACATCTTGTGGACTAATTAAGGCTGAAACATCCGTTGTAGGATCTAAGGGATCACCAAGTTTCAACTCTTTTGTAGCTGTTACAAATTTATCTACAAACAAATCATACATTTTTTCGTGAACATAAATTCGTTGAACTGAAATACATACCTGCCCTTGGAATGTAAATGCACCGGAAACGACACGTGAAATTAATTTATCAATATTTACATTTTCATCGATAATAACAGCCGCATTAGAACCCAATTCAAGCGTTACTTTCTTAAGACCTGCTTGATTGCGTATGCCAATACCTACAGCGGGGCTACCTGTAAAAGAAATCTTTTTCACGCGATTATCCGTGACTAATTTGTTACCAATTAAAGAACCTGCACCAGTAACGATGTTTAACGCACCCTTCGGTAATCCTGCTTCTACTAATAATTCACCAATAAAATAGGAAGTTAATGGTGTTTGACTTGCAGGTTTTAATACAACCGTGTTTCCTGATGCTATTGCTGGCCCTACTTTATGAGCTACTAGATTCATTGGGAAATTAAAAGGTGTAATAGCTGCCACGATGCCTAATGGTTCACGAACCGTATAGGCAATGCGCCCGTCTCCACCGGGGGCAGCATCCACAGGAATTGTTTCTCCGTGTATTCGCTTTGCTTCTTCAGCAGCAAATTTATACGTTTGAATTGTACGCTGAACTTCAGCTTTGGCGGTTGTAATAGGCTTGGCAGCTTCTAGTGCTATTAGCTCTGCTGCTTCTTCAGCACGTGCTTCTAATAAAGAAGCTAATTTTTCAAGAATAATCGCACGCTTATACAAAGGCATATTCGCCATCGTTTTACGTGCAGCATCGGCAGCTACTAAAGCCGCTTCTACTTCCTCGACATTTGCCTTCGGTATTTCTGCAATGACCTCGCTACTATATGGAGAGCATAATTGTGTATACTCTGCTGCTTCCACCCAATCCCCATTGATAAATAAATTTTTCCTCATTATAATTACCTCACCTTTCGTATTACAACTTATTTGCCAATACCTGATTCTCTACTTCTTGAATCGCTTGTTCTAGAATATCTAATAAATCTCTTAACTCCTTTTGGCTTATTGATAATGGTGGTGAAAATACAACAATATCTTGAGCTTCTAGTACAACAGAGCGACATATTAATCCCAACTTTGCTGCCTCTGTCACTATTTGCGGAGCGAGGAGTCTTCCATCATAAGAGATTTCTATACCTGCCATTAAACCTAAACCTCTTGCATCTACAATAAATGGGTACTTCGCTTGTAATACTTTTAACCCTGCTAATAGCTCTTGACCACGAATTTCTGAATTTGCTACTAAATTATCTTTCTCTATAATTTCAATGTTTTTCAACCCAACTGCACAGGCCATTGGATGACCACTATAAGTGTATCCATGCAATATAGTTCCTTCTGATAACTCAGAAAATTCTTGGCGTATTTTCTCTGAGATCATTACACCACCTAATTGTGCATATCCACTAGTAACACCTTTTGCAAAGCACATCATATCCGGTACCACATTAAAATGTTCCATTGCAAAGAACTTACCCGTCCTACCAAATCCTGTGATAACTTCATCTGTTATCATCAAAATACCGTACTCATTGCAAATTTCACGAATTTCTTTGAAATAATTATCCGGTGCAACATGCACCCCCCCTGCACCTTGTACTGGCTCGGTGATGAAAGCAGCTATTGTTTCTGGACCTTCAGTTTCAATCAAATCACGTAAAGCCCGTATGGAGAAATGATCTACGAATAGAAAATCCGGTGCATTTGAATTTGTAAAATCACGAAATCCTTTTAAACCCGTCGCACTTGTAGCACCGATTGCCACCCCGTGATAAGATTTCGATCTTGAGATAATTTTTTTTCGAGAAATTTCCCCTTTTAATATCCAATAATGACGAGCTAATTTATAGGCGCTATCATTGGATTCGGAACCACCGGACGTAAAAAATGTAGTATTTAAATCACCAGGTGCTAATTCTGCTAACTTTTTTGCTAATAGAATAGCAGGCTCATTACTAAACGTTGCAAAACAAGAACTGAAGGCTAATTTATCCATTTGTACCTTCGCTACTTCACCAAGTTCTGTTCTACCATGTCCGATATTCACATTCCAAAGTGAAGACATACCATCAATAACTTTTTTACCTGTAATATCATACAGATAAACACCTTTTCCTTCTGTAAAAATAAATGCCGGTCCATTTTCAGTCTTTACTGGTGAAGTAGGGTGTAGAAAATGCTTTTGGTCTAACACTTTAAGTTCTTCAACAGAATAATCTCTTTTCATAAAAATACATCCTCTCTTTTACATGTTTTTAAACAATACACTCACAATTAATAAACAATAAGCTTGCCAACTACTAAAATGTGATTTACTTACATCTTGGAAATTAATTATTTTAATATTCAATTAATTTCGATCATAGGAATTGTTTCATCAGTTTAATTGTTAAGAGAGATTTGTTTTATCAAATAGTTTTCCACACTAAGAATTTCCTGATTAAAAGATTTTTTAGTGTACAAAAAATCCTCACTTATTCGTTTGGTTGTACTAGCAGTGCTAGGCTGATTATTCATAAGTGCCTCTTCTTAATATTTATTAAATGGTTTTCGATCGCCTTGTACGATCAATTACGCTTGGAGTAATTGCGTCCGGATTTTGAATTGTTCCAGCACAATTCATACCTTTGAAAATCCGTGACTTCCGCCGCAGGCTTTAGGCCAACACGATGTTGGTCACTCAGTCGTTGCCACAGGACGTGGCGTTCTTAGACTGAGTTCCTCTATTTCAGTAGGTGTTTGGACACCCACTGAAAAGGTACCAAAATCGCATTCATTCTCCACCTATAGAGGTGGGAGTTTTCTGCTGAATAAAGATAAATAGTCATGCGATTCAAAAGACGACATTTATAGAAGTTGCAAAGATTGTTGCATTTCTTGAGTCATTTTTAATTTTAAATCTAATACCAATTGCATCAGGCTTACTCCCATTTTCCATAACATTCCTAATCATTCAGTTACCCAAGCTAGAAGCATTATGAGAAACACAATATTAGTTTGAAAGGGTATTCCCAAAAGTTAACGATGATTAACTCTCGCTCCACTTAATAATATAATTTGCCAAAACATTAGTTACTTCTACTACGCTATCTAAATGAACACATTCATCTGGTCCATGCATATTTTCTCCAATTGGCCCAAAGCACAATCCTTGATTTCCATAATACTGAGTAAATCGTGCATCATTTCCTCCAGCTCTTCCAACCATTATTATTTTATGTCCCATAACATCTTCTGCATTTTCGATGAATAATTTTACAAAAGGGTTCTCAGGATCTTGGTACCATGGCTCCGTTGACCATCCAAACCATTCTATTACAGGTGGATTTTTATCCATCCACTCATCTCCTAAGACAGATTTCATAATCGTGTCTTGTACTAGTTGCTTAATTTCTTCGCGAGTTTCCCCTGGGATAAAACTAATTCTTCCTTCGAGGATCGCTTCTCCTGGAACCGTCGATACCCAGTCACCAGCCTTTAGTACACCTAAGTTTAAGTGAACGGACTGTCCAGACCCCTTTTCAAATAAATCAAACTTAACATTTTTCGCACGCCATTCACTTAATTCTTCCAGCGCACTAAGGATTTTCATCATTTTTGAAATAGCATTTATACCTTCATGCGCTAAACCAGCATGCGCTGTTCTTCCCTTTACGTACACTCGGAAATACATAATCCCCCCATGACTTATTGTCATATTCAAATTATGTGGCTCTGTCGAAATGTACCCATCTGTTACGAAGCCTTCTTCCAAACATGCTAAAGCTCCGCCTCCACCACCAGCTTCTTCTTCTATTACTGAATGTAGCTGAACATCTCCAGCAATTGGATAACCCAAATCAATTAATGTTTTCAATGCGAACCAATTTGAAATAAGTCCTGCTTTCATGTCGGCAGAGCCTCGACCGTATAACTTATTTCCAATAATATCTCCACTCCATGGGTCCATCGTCCAGTTTGAATATGGTTCTGGAGAAACAACATCTACATGCCCATGAATCGTTAATGACTTACCATCGGAGACACCTTTATGTATTCCGATAATATTTTTTCGGTCTTCAAACGGAATACCTGAATCAATAAACGCTTCATGAGCTGAAACCTTCTCATATTTTGGTTCAATCTCATGCAAAATCAAGTTAAGTTCTTCATATTTTTTTTTCATGTATAATTGCATCTCTTGTTCATTACCAACAACGCTTTTTATACGTACGACATCTTGAATTGTTTTAAATAATTCTTCTTTATTTTCTTCTATATACAGTCGAATTTTTTCTTTCAAAGCAATCACTCCTTTATTTACTTCTTGTGTCATTAAAAAGAGGAAGATTATCTAAGAGATTCTCATCCTCTAAATAGTTAATTCAAGACTTTAATCTTATCTTCATTAAAAATCTCTTTATCTAATGACTCCAAGTCATCAATAGAGTCCATGCTTCCAAGTTCTTTTTTAAAGAATCTTGTTATAAACAGCATGTAAATGATTCCGATTATAAGCCAAACGATTCCACCTATAAATGCATCAACGTGTAAATGATACCAAAGAACTCCGGTAGCTAATGCTCCGAAAGTTGGCATAATTAAGTACTTAAAGGTTTCACTGCCTGATCTCCTTTTCTGACGAATATAGAAATGAACAATAACAGATAGGTTAACGAATGTGAATGCAATTAATGCCCCAAAGTTAATGACTGAAGCAATTAATTCTAAATTTGGTCCTATTGCAAATAATGATACAATTCCCGTCAAAACAATCGTAAAAACAGGCGTTCTAAATTTAGGGTGTAAGTATCCGAAAGTTTTTTTAGGTAGTACACCATTTCTGCCCATAACAAACAGCAAACGAGAAGCACTTGCATGAGATGCAAGTCCTGAAGCTACAGTAGCAGCGAAAGCTCCTGCAATGAAAAGCAGTTGGAATAACTTCCCTCCTACATATAGACCAATTTCCGGCAATGTATCATCTACATTTTCAAACACAGAAACATCAGGGAATAATGCTTGTGTAAAATAAGAAGCAATAAAGAAAATACCCCCACCGATTAAAACAGTTAGAAGGATTGCACTAGGAACTGTTGATGTATCCTTTGCTTCTTCCGTATACATTGTTATTGCGTCGAAACCGATAAACGAGAAAGCTACTACTGTTGCCCCAGTTAAAACGGCTATTAATTTCACATTTTCATGTGATAGTGGATGAATCGTGAATAAAGTACCATTTCCCATACCTTGATAAAGTTGTACAGAAGCAAGTATTATGAATATACCTATTAAACAAATCGTGAAAACAACGAGTATAAAGTTTAAGCTGGATGTTGATTCCATACTATAAGCATTAATTGCAGTAACTACAATGACATAAGCAAAAACCCAAATCCAAACAGGTACATTTGGAAACAGAGATTCCATATATATTCGAATAATTAATGCATTAACTAAAGGTAATAATAAATAATCTAATAACGATGCCCATCCTACGAGGAATCCTAGGTGAGACCCCATTGTTTCCCGGGTGTATGTATATGCTGAACCAGCAGCCGGGAATACCTGTACCATCTTTCCATAACTAATCGCTGTCAATACCATTACTAACAAGGCGACAAAATACGCCATTGGTACTACACCATTTGTTAATTTTGATACAATTCCAAACGTATCAAAGACCACTGTAGGCGTCATATATCCTAATCCCAGTGCAACAATTGACCAAACACCTAATGACCTTTTGAGCGTAGTGTTATCTGTCATTCATCCATCCCCTTACATATTTTTAGCTGCTTCATTAAACTGCGACGAATCAATCTCATCTGTTTTGAGCACTGGTGGTTTATACTTAAGACCTTTTGTCATAAATAATAAATAAATAACACCAATTCCTAACCAAACACTACCAAGAGCAATCGAGTAAACATCTAGGTTGAAAAGCAAAGAAGTTGTAAGTACTGCTCCGATTAATGGAAAAATCAGATAGAAGATAATCCCCTTTAAGGAGCGTTCTTTTCGCTTACCGTAATATAAAAAAATAACGGATAGATTCACAGCAGTAAATGCAAGTAAGGCGCCAAAGTTAATGAAAGACGCGACAAAGGTTAGACTTAAAAACAATGCAGATAATGATAAAAAACCAATTAATAAAATGTTGTTAGCCGGGGTTCTCGTTCTTTTATTTAGTTTTCCAAAAAAATTTTTAGGTAATTGTCCATCTCTTCCCATTGCGTATAATACACGTGCAGCACTTGCTTGAGATGCGGACGCGGAACCAAATACAACCACTGCAGTTTTTGCTAGGAATGCTGCTTGTAAGGCATTCCCGCCTACTAGGAAAACAATTTCATAGGAAGCAGAATCAGCATCTTTAAAACTCGTATAATCTGGCCAAACATTATGTGCAAAATAAGATACGACTACAAAACATAATCCCCCAATTATAGTTACTAAAGATATTGCACGCGGTATGTTTTTCTCCGGATTTTTTACTTCTTCTGAAAAAGTAGAAACTGCATCAAAACCGAGGAAAGAGAAACATAATAGTGCAGCACCAGCAACTATATACTTAAATGACTCCTCAGTATTAATAAAGGGATCAAGATTAAATAAAATGCCAGTCCCGGTTCCAGTTACTATTGATTTAACTGATAAGATGCAAAAGACAATTATAAATAATGCTGATAAGCCTATTACAATCATGTTGATATTTGCGCTTAACTTTACACCTCTAACATTTACAAACGTCACAAGAACTATTAATGTAAATATCCAAACATACTGTGGAACTTCAGGTATAGCAGCTGAGAAGAAAATACCAAATAGTAAAAAGTTAACCATTGGGATCAAGAGATAATCCATTAAAATTGCCCATCCCACTAAGAAACCAACATGAGAATTAATCGCTTTTTGCGCGTAGGTATAGGCAGATCCCGCAATGGGGTACGCTTTTGCCATTTGACCATAACTATGAGCCGTAAACATCATCACAATTAATGCAATTACATACGATCCAGCGACCATACCATGAGATATTTTAGAGGCTATACCGTATGTGCTAAACACTGTAGTTAAAGCCATAAAGGCCATCCCAGTAACAACAACAGACGTTAAAGAAAGCGATCTAGACAAATTAACTGGATGTTTTATTTTTTTTCACTCCTCGAATAGTAATTAAAAAATCTTCTTAGTAAAATGATCAATTAACTAAAATAGTAGGTTAGTAGACTGATTCACTATCAATTTCGCCTTGGCGTAATTGCGTCCGGATTTTGAATTGTGCCCAGGCCTGCACGATGCAGGTCAGTTAGCCGTTTTCGCAGGATGCGAAGGGTTTAGGCTAACATCCTTTTTTCATTCCTTTCAAAATCCGTGACATCCGCCGGATGCTTTGGGCCAACAAATGTTTTTTGCGCGAAAGCGTAGTGCTAACGTAGCGTCAGCAGCATGATGTTGGTCACTCAGTTGTTGCCACAGGACGTGGCGTTCTTAGACTGAGTTCCTCTATTTCAGTAGGTGTTTGGACACCCACTGAAAAGGAACCAAAACCGCATTCATCTCACTACCTGTAGAAGTGGGAGTTTTCTGCTGAATGAAGATAAACAACTTCACCATCCATAATTGTTAACAAAACTTTCGTTTGCAGAATTTCTTTATTTTCTACTTCAAAGAGGTTTTTATCTAGTACAATAATATCTGCTAATTTTCCAACTTCTAATGTACCCAAATCTTTTTCTCTGAATGTGCTGTATGCTGAACCTTTTGTATACGCTTTCAACGCTTCTGCGAGTGTTATCTGCTCTTGACTATTCCACTCATAATCACCAGTAAAATCTAATCTCGTAATCGCATGGAAAATTTCTTTAAAAGGATCTAATGTTGTTATTGGATAGTCTGTACCAAAAGCAATATACTCGACTACGTCATATAACGTTTTACATAAATACGTATAAGGATCTTTTTCTTTACCGACACGCAATGTATGACTTTCTTTCGGCATCAATGCTAGATGAGAAGGCTGTACAGATGGAACAACCCCCAATTCTTTAAATCTCTTAATATCTGTCGGATGAATCACTTCAATATGCTCTAGCGCATGTCGTGAATCTCTCACACCATTATCCATCCTTGCTGCTTCAAATATATCTAGAGCAAGCCTTACTGCTCCATCACCAATTGTATGGAAGCGAATTTGAAATCCTTCTTTGTCGGCTTTTGTCACCCAGTTTTTGATCGTTTCTACAGGAAAAGCAGTACTCCCTCGTGTTATAGGTTTGTCTAAGTAAGGATCTAACATGTATGCGGTATGTCCAGTTACAACGCCATCAATAAACTGCTTAAGTCCTGCAAGCTGTAATTTTTCGGAATTGTACTTTTCACGCATGCTTATTGCTCTATCTATATCATCATTTAACTCAGGGTAAAGATGAATTCGAGTCGTAAGTTTTCCAGCTTCATCATATGCCTTATACATATCGAAACTATTTAACTTATCAAAACTACTTGCAAACAAATCATTTACTGATGTAATGCCTAATCGAGCTGATTTTTTTAAGAACTCTTCAAACAATTCTTCTTTCCGTTTATCCGGAAATGCGAGAGCAATATCCACAACCAAATTCATTGCTGTTTCAAAAAGAATTCCTGTGATTTCATTATTTTCATCTTTTTGGATCGTACCATTAGGAGGGTCTTCAGTTTCATTTGTAACCTTAGCATTTTCAAGTGCTAAACTATTAACCCACAAATAATGACCTTCTGCGTGGAAAAGAATAATCGGGCGATTAGGAACTACTTTGTCTAAAGAAAAACGTGTCGGCAAGCATTTCTCTGCCCAATTTGTATGATCCCATCCATAGCCTATAATCCACTCATCAGCATGAACGTTTTCCGAGAATTGCTTTACTAAACTAGCAACTTCTTCTTCCGAATAAGCATCCGATAAATTGATACTTGCATGCGAGAAAAGACTACCAAACATGAGATGAAGGTGCGCATCATGAAATCCTGGCATAATGAGTTGGTTGCCATAATGATATTCCTTCGTGTCTAAACCTATAAATGGTTTTATTTCCTCCATCGAACCTACCGCAATGATTTTGTTACCTTTAATCGCAATAGCAGCTGGCTTTGCTTCATTTTCTAAACCTGTAAATACTGCTTCACTCGAAATAACTTTATCAGCGATAACCATATATAACTCCTCTCTTTACCTAAGATTTACTTCTAATGGAACTCTTATAACAATTAATTGAAAGCGCTTACATAACTAAAGAAGTTAAATAATCGCAATAAACAATGGCCATCCACTGTTCGCCTATTAAAATAGGCGAACATAACGGACAAAAGACTCATACTAATTTAAGCTTGTAAACTGGATTTTTCCATTCCAAAAGCGTTGCATATTCTAATGACTCAACATCCCCAGGTAAATAGCCTGGCATTACTTTATTTAATACGTATCCGTTTTTCAATTGGAATGTTAATACAGGATCATATATTTTCCCTTTCATTACCTCTAGTACATACTCATCTGCACTCATCTGCTCAGCATATTTATAGTAAAAAGGTATACGACCACCTACTAAGATATTTTCTAAGTTAAGTTTCTCACATATTCTTTTTCGGCCATCGTACAAATGACGTCCCAATTGTAACCCTCTAAAATCTTCGTGTACTCCAATTTCAATACCATATAGATTTCTACCATTAGGGTTATGATTTCGAATAAATCCTAAATCACAGATTTGAAAATATGAGTGACTATCTCCGTAATCTTCAAAATTTACAATTAGACTTAAGGCGGTTCCTACAATTTTACCGTTATATTCTAAACAAATTTGACCTTCTGGAAACAACTCAATCTGACTTTCAAAATGCTCATATTTTAATGCCATATCAGGTCCAAAACACTTCATAGAAAGTGAGGCGACTTCAGCAAGATCCTCTTTTAAAATATTGCGGACAACTATTTCTTGTCCATTATTTTTTAAATTTACTTGAGACATAATAAATCCTCCCTCTTATTTTATTGAAATTAAATTAAAGTTTCAGGTGTGTTGATTAACTAATTTTATCTAATTCTAATGAAGGAAAAGGTTGATTTCCGCTACGGGATACTCGCTTTCCTGCGGGCGAGCGTCGAGTAGCCCTTCTCTACAATCTATAAAATTGGAATTATTTATACGGTAAATTTTATTAGGAAGCTGAGGAATAAGGGTGAAATTATTCAATAAACCCCTAATCAACACGCCTGTTAAAGTTCATTACTTTATTAATTGTGTAGATTTAATCACATCCTTTATAAACTAAGTATGAGGAAAGTAAATCTTTGGCAGAATGCAGAAAAGTCTACCACAATATGCACTTGATTTAATGTAAATCTTATGCCATGTAAGCACATGGAACGAAAGGGGCGACTCCTTGGGGATTAGCGAACAACTTGAGACCCCGCAGGAGCGTTAGCGACGAGGAGACTCAAGGTTCGCCCCCAGGAAAGCGTCCGCCTGTAGTGGAATGTGCTGTCAAGTACACACTTTGATATAGAGCCCCTAGATTAGTAACAATTTTTTAATTACTTTATAAAGATCGATACAAACTTCTTCTCCAAGTACTCCTCAAGTCCGTACCAACCGCCTTCCTTCCCCATTCCGCTTTCCTTCATACCACCAAACGGAGCTTGTATAACCACTGGAGCTGGATCATTAATACCAACAATCCCGAACTCTAAAGCACGCATCATTCGTAAGCCTCGACCAATGTCTCGCGTATAACAATAAGCTGCAAGACCATATTCAGGATGATTTGCTCTTTCAACTACCTCTTCTTCCGTCTTAAATGTATAAATTGGTGCAACTGGTCCAAATGTTTCTTCTGTTGTAATCTTCATATTATCGCTTGCATATTGAATAACTGTCGGCTCAAAGAAGTAACCGCTTCCATTATTTAATGTAAATACATTACCACCCGCTATTACTTTACCATCATGTTTCACAGCGTCTTCAACTTGACTTTTCACTTTTTCAAGAGCCGCTTTATTAATTACTGGACCGACATTTACGCCATCTTCTAAACCATTTCCTACAACTAATTTAGATACCTTTTCAGCTAACTTTCCTGAGAATTCATCAGCTACAGTTTCTGCTACGTAAATCCGGTTGGTGCTGATGCAAGTTTGACCTGCGTTAATAAACTTAGACACTAAGATACCATTAACTGCTGCGTCAATATCAGCATCCTCAAACACAATATACGGTGCGTGTCCACCAAGCTCCATTGATATTTTCTTCACTGTATCAGACGAATCACGGATAAGTTTTTTCCCCACACGCGTCGAGCCAGTAAATGTGATTTTACGAACGTCTGGGTTACTCGTCATCTCGTTCCCAATTTCTTCAGCTGGGCCAATTACCAGGTTTGCAACTCCAGCCGGTAGTCCAACTTCATGAAAGCATTCGAATACTTTTATCGCCGAAAGAGGAGTTAAGTCAGCCGGTTTTAAAACAATCGTACAACCTGCAGCAAGTGCAGGTGCAATTTTTCTTGTAATCATCGATAACGGGAAATTCCATGGTGTAATAGCTGCACATACCCCAACAGGTTCCCGAATCACCATTAAGTGTTTTTCAGCTGCAGATGCAGGAATTGTTTCCCCATAAATTCTCTTAGCTTCCTCTGCATACCATTCTAGATAGCCGATTGCACCTGCTACTTCACGAGTAGCATCTGGTAAAGGCTTACCATTTTCAAGCGTAATCGTTTCAGCTAATTCTTTTGTTTTTTCTTTCATCAATTGAACCACTTGAAACAGGTAGTTGCTGCGCTCATTTCCAGTTGTCTTACCCCAGAATTCAAATGCTCTCTTCGCACTTTCGATTGCTTCTTTAGTTTCAGTTTTACCACCTGTAGCAACCGATCGAATTATTTCTCCTGTCGCAGGATTTGTTACATCTAATTTATTTCCTGTATCTCGCCATTCACCATTTATATAAAGCACTAGAGAACCTCCCCTTTTTTAACTATAACCACCACTACTCAACTTACTTTATAGGAATAGTTTAGTTGCGTGTATTCTTAAAAGCAGTAATCGAATCGTCTATAATTTGAATCATTTTTTCAATTTCTTCTTTGTTAATAATAAGCGGTGGCGCAATTGCCACAATTTGGTTATACGCCCCAAGCGCTCTTACTATTAATTGGCGATTAAAACATGCGTCAACTACCGCATTTGCTGGGAAAACAGTTGGATCAAACAATTTTCCACTTGTTGGATCTTCATAAAGTTCAAATGCAGCCAACAGACCAATTACTCTGCAATTTGTTACAATACTATGTTTTTCAGCTAAGTAATCTAAACCTTTTTTAAGTTCTTTCTCCATTTCGTTTACGTGGTCAATAATATTATCACGCTCTAGTATTTCAATGTTTTTCAGTCCAATCGCACAAGCAGTCGGATGGCCACTATATGTGAAACCATGTGGGATAACAGCATCGAATTTAGCAATTGTTTCTCTAATTTCATCATTCATCATGACACCGCCAAGTTGCGAATAACCACTCGTAATTCCTTTTGCAATTGACATCATATCAGGGACAACATTCCAGTTGTTTATACCAAACATTTTCCCCGTACGACCAAATCCACAAATAACTTCATCTGCCATGAAAAGGATATTGTGCTCGTCACAGATTTTACGAACTGCTTCTAAGTAACCTTCTGGTGGAATATTAACTCCGCCCGCTCCTTGCACAGGTTCAATAATAATTCCTGCAATCGTCTCCGCACCTTCTCTTTCAATTGTTCCACGGATAGAATCTGCATAGTTCGGGTCACTTTTATCACCTAACTCGCTGTTTAATAGGTGGGCTGTTGCACGAACAACTCCATCTATATTTGATGATGCGAACTTGTGGTATGCTGCAAGACCAGTAGCTGTTTGCGCTCCTATTGTTACACCGTGATAAGCATTCGTTAGCGCAATAATCTTTCTTTTTTCTGATTTCCCTTTAAGCTCCCAGTAGAAACGAGCTAATTTAATTGCTGTATCATTTGATTCTGACCCACCAGAAGTGTAGAATATACTATTTAAATCTCCTGGTGCTAACTCAGCTAATTTTTCAGCAAGTAGAATGGATGGTTCATTTGAGAATCCTTTAAATGATGATGCATACGCGAGGGTAGATAATTGACTATTACCAGCATCTGCAAGTTCTTGATTCCCATGTCCTAAGTTCACGTTCCAAAGCATTGACATCCCGTCGATGTATTCCACATCATCTGTACTTGTAACTGTAACGCCTTTACCTTTAACAAAGATAATAGGTGGTCCATTGTCAATTAGAGCCTTCGGATTTGTAGCTGGATGTAGTAAGTGCTTTTTGTCCAGTTTAGCTAACTCTACAGTTTTTGATTGTTGAGTAATTTTAGTTGTCATTGATAAAACCTCCATTTATAAATTAATAATTTGCGATTGGATAGACACACTCTGCTATCAACTAACTTCAAACTGAAATACAATTCAGAACCATTTTTTAACTATTCTTAATTATGAAAATATTATATCTTTACATTTTTATAATGTAAATTATAATATTTATATGACTTCCATATATTTTATGAATACTAAAAGGAGGAGTTATCAAAATGAACCTTCATCGTTTACATTGTTTTATTACAGTAGTAGAGGAAGGTAGCATTACAAAAGCTGCTACTGCACTGCAAATGACTCAACCTCCCTTAAGTATTTTAATTAGAAAATTTGAACAAGAATTAAATGTCACTTTGTTTAATCGTTTAGGTAGATCTCTTGAGTTAACACCAAGTGGCGTATTTTTATATGAAAAAGGAAAAGAATTACTTGATTTATCTGAGAATACGGAGAAGAAATTAATCGAGTTTCATGAAGGAATTAGAGGTACTGTGAAATTGGGTTGTACTACTTCAGCAAATCTATTTATTTTGCCAAATGTCTTTAAAAAAATTCAAAAGGAAACTCCTAACATAGTTACACATGTTCGCGAAGGTAATACATCATATATTTTAGAGGAACTAAGAAGTCATAAAATAGATATTGGAATTGTCCGAACTTCCGTGAGAGCGGAGGACATCCATACTTCAACACTACTAACAGAACCTTTACTTTTAGCTCTTCCACCCAACCATCATCTATGTGAAAAAGATTCTATTGATATTGCAGACTTGAGAAACGAACGATTTCTTTTAAATACAACATCTTATGGATCAGGTGTTGCTGATGATGTGATCGAGGCATGCCAAAAAAGTGGATTTACGCCTAATGTCGTTTACTGGGGGACAGAAACATTACCAACACTTATGATGGTAATGAAAGGCGCAGGAATTTGTTTTGTACCTAGCTGTTTCAAGCTACTTAATTCTCCTGATTTACCGGTACTTAGACCACTAGCAAATCCAGTGTTACAAACAAAACTTAATATAATTACACTTAAGGATCGTTACATGACATCAATTTCCAAACGATTTCTTGCGATTACCGAAGAGGTTGCAGAGAAAATGACAAGCATTTTCAATGATTAATGTGCTTTAAGTAATGGCGTTCAAGTCGAAACATTTGATATATAATGCATAATAAGTAAAAATAAGCACTCTCACTTTAACATCAGTTAAGGTAAGGGTGCTTTAACTTACCACCTGCTAAAGCAGGTGGGTTTTGTCATGAATGTCCACGACTAAAGTCTTTTTTATCTAAGGCTGAAGCCCTTCTCAAATCTCTTGTGCTCAAGCACACTAAAAATGGACTAAACCCATTCTTCAATACAAAAATCATCATTGTTTTATTTAATCCAACGGAAAAAACTTTCAATCGACCAACGAGATTTATACATGTTGGCAATATCTTAAGCAATGTTTTCTATTAAACTTGTCACGACCCGTATTTCTTTCCCCTCAAGATCCATGAATTGAACGACACCCTGACGCTTTTGAAAAAAATTCAAGCTAGTGAAACTTTACTAATCGTAAAATTTCACCAGCTTTTTAGATTTCAGAAATTGGTTTTGTCCATCCTCTTGACGCTTACTATAAATAGATGTCCTCGAATATACTTTAAAGTATGCTCAAGCTTGTTTCCTTTATATCAGTGATTAGCATATGACCCGGTGCATGAGTAATGATAATAGAAGGTTTACTTTCCATTGCTACTGCCTGAGGGGTTACGCCACAAGCCCAAAATACGGGTATTTCCCCTGGCTTAATGGATACGGCATCACCGAAATCTGGTTTTGAAATATCCGTAATACCGATTTGTTCTGGACTACCAATATGAATTGGTGCACCGTGTACATTTGGAAAGCGCGAAGTAATTTGAATTGCACGAATCGCATCCTCTGGTGTCATTGGACGCATACTGACAACAGTTGGTCCTTCAAACACACCTGCTTTTTCACACGCGATATTTGTTTTATACATTGGCACATTACAGTTTTCTTGAATATGTCTTATTGGAATACCTGCTTCAAGAAGAGGTGTTTCAAATGTAAAGCTACACCCTATTAAAAAACCTACCATATCCTCTTCCCAATAATCTGTAATATCTAATACTTCTTCAGTTAAAATACCATCCCGATAAATACGATATTTCGGAATATCCTTGCGAATATCTGCATTTTCAGCAATTTTTGAAGGGTTAAATGATCCAGGTTCTGTCACGTCTAATAATGGGCATGGCTTTGGGTTTCGCTGACAAAATAGTAGAAAGTCAAAGGCATGCTCCTTCTTCAAAATCACTAAGTTTGCTTGTGTAAATCCAATCGACATGCCAGAAGTTGGTCCAGAAATTTCTTGATTGCGAATAAGTTTACGGATTTCATTCGGCTCTAAAGCACTATACGTTGTCATCATCAATTCACTCCTTATCAATTATGCCTTGGCGTAATTGCGTCCGGATTTTGAATTGTGCCAGCACAATTCATTCCTTTGAAAATCCGTGACATCCGCCGGAGGCTTTTATTTTTATTCAGTAGGTGTTTGGATACCCACTGAAAAGGTACAAAAATCGCATTCATCTCACCACCTATAGAGGTGGGAGTCTTCTGCTGAATAAAGAAAAAATAACCATCCATGAAAAGATGCACATGGATGGATGGTTGGTTGTTAGATTAACTAAAAATTTTAGGGATTTCTTCAATTAATGTATTAATGCTGAGATATCCCATAAGTACAACTACAATTGCTCCAGTTACAGTTAACCAACGTGGATGCTTATATGTACCAACAATTTCTTTTTTGTGTGCAGCAACTAATATAATGCCAAGTGCTAATGGTAAAACCAGTGCATTTAATGCACCTACTAAAATTAACACATTAACAGGCTTTCCAACCAAGGTAAAAGTTGTTGTTGAAATGACGATAAATGCTATAATCACCCAATTATGATGTTTCTCAATGTTAGGGTGGAATGAACGAATAAATGAAACGGATGTATAAGCTGCACCTACAACAGAAGTAATCGCTGCAGCCCACATAATCATACCAAACATACGATATCCAATATTACCCGCAGCTAGTTGGAAAACAGATGCAGGTGGATTGGCAGGATCAATAACTAAACCTTTTGAAACAACACCAAGAACTGCTAAAAATAAAGCAACACGCATTACGCCAGTAATCAATATCCCTGTCACAGAGCTTTTTGTTACTTCTGGCAAGGATTCTTGTCCTTTGATGCCAGCGTCCAAAAGGCGGTGACCACCAGCAAAAGTAATATAACCACCAACTGATCCACCAACCAAAGTTACAATCGCAAACCAGCTAATTTCTTTAGGCCAAACGGTGTTCACAATCGCTTCTCCTACAGGTGGTGAAGTTTTAAAAGCAACGAACAGCATGAGTAAAATCATAACACCACCAGCAATTTGCGCAACCTTGTCCATTGCCTTCCCTGCTTCTTTATAGATAAATATAAAAATAGCAAAAAGTGCACTTACAATGGCACCCATAGCTGGATCTACGCCAAGCATTGCATTTAACCCTAATCCAGCTCCAGCAACGTTCCCAATATTGAATGCTAAACCACCTATAACAATCATAATTGCAAGGAGAACACCTAATCCTGGTAACACCTTATTGGCAATTTCTTGCCCTCGTAAACCGGAAACAGCAATGATTCGCCAAACGTTTACCTGTGCGACAATATCTAGAATTAATGAAATTAAAATTACAATTCCAAAGCTAGCCGCTAATTGCTGTGTAAATACTGTCGTTTGTGTTAAAAAACCTGGTCCGATAGATGAGGTAGCCATTAAAAAGGCAGCTCCTATTAACACACTTTTACTTGCAGTTTTCTTAACAAATTTACCTTTTTTCTCTTGCTCGATTCCCGCTTCACTAACTTCCGATTTTTTTGCTACCATTGGCTTACCCCTCCTTGATTGCACATACTGATACTTGATGTTCTGCTAATCTTGAATGAATATATTCTGCAAATTGTACAGCATGTTCCCCATCCCCATGAATACAAATAGTATTTGCCTGTAATGGGACATCGATTTGCTGTTGTGACAGCACAATTCCCTCTTTCACCATTCTCACGACTTGATTCACAGCTTGTTCCTTATCGGTAATCAATGCATCAGGTTGTTTACGAGATGTTAAAGAACCATCCTTCTGATAGGTACGATCTGCAAACACTTCATGGGCTGTTTGAAGCCCTACTTTTTCTCCGGCTTTTGTTAATTCACTACCAGAGAGACCGAATAACACAAGTGAAGGTGAAATATCATAAATGGCTTGTGCGATTGCCTCAGCAATTGCTGGATCTTTAGCAGCCATATTATAAAGTGCACCATGTGGCTTAACATGCTGCATAGTTTCATTGTAAGTCGTTAGAAAACCTTGCAATGCTCCAACTTGATAAATAACCATATCATAGGCTTCCTGTGGTGTGATGTTCATCTCACGTCGTCCAAAGCCATTTAAATCCGGTAATCCTGGATGTGCCCCGATTTTCACACCATTAGCAATGGCTAGCTTAACTGTCTCTCGCATGACTGTTGGATCTCCAGCATGGAATCCACAAGCAATATTAGCAGAGGTTACATATTTTAAGATTTCTTCTTGCTCTCCAAGTCGATAACGACCAAAACTTTCCCCTAAATCACAGTTTAAATCAACTCGAAACATCTTCTTCCCCCATTTTCTTCCCACTAAAATAGTTACACTGAATACGTTTACAAACATTTTGTACCGATATTCGGAACTTAAGTTTTGAAATTTAAAAAAATCTTAACATATTTTATTGTTACTGAAAAGTATGAATTTGAAATTTTGAGAAATAATTTTTTTTTTTAAATTTTCATTTAAATTAAACTTGTTTTCGTTTATTGTTTAAATATAATATTAATAATCCGTTATTTAAAACTTACATACCGAATTACGAAACTTCAGGAGATGGTTTTTATGATGAATTTAAAAGAGAATGTACAGATAAGACCTTTGAGTGATTCTGCACTAGTCATTCATGTAGGTGAAGGAATCAGTGAGGCAAATCACAACAAAGTTAAAAATATATTGAACTTATTAGAAAGAAATCCATTTGAAGGATTCATCGAGGTTGTGCCTGCCTATAATAATGTGACGGTTTATTACAATCCGATTGAAGTATACTTTTCAAATATAGGAAAAAAAGGCGAAATGCCTTACGAAAAGGTGAAAGCAACAATTCTTTCTTTAATGAATCAATCTCACATAGTTGAAACAAGCAAGGAACGTGTCGTAAAAATCCCGGTAGTATATGGTGGTGAAATGGGACCAGATTTAGAATTTGTAGCCTCTTATCATGGTTTAACACCTAATGAAGTTATTAACATTCACTCTTCTGTAGAATATCTTGTTTACATGATAGGCTTTGCTCCAGGTTTTCCGTTTATGGGAGGAATGGACAAACAAATAGCAACACCTCGTAAAGAAACTCCACGGTTATCGATTACTCCGGGATCTGTTGGAATTGCGGGAAATCAAACAGGTATTTACCCATTAGAAACTCCAGGGGGATGGCAAATCATCGGACGAACACCTTCTCGTTTGTTTCTACCTGAACAATCTCCTCCAACCTTATTACAACCTGGTGATCGAATTCAGTTTGTACCAATTTCGTTGGAAGAATATAAGAGCGAATGGGAGATGAAAATATGGGCATAAAAGTATTACAGCCAGGAATGCTGGCAACCATTCAAGACCTAGGAAGATATGGGCTACAAAAGTTTGGTGTTATTGTCGGAGGAGCAATGGATTCAAATTCCTTACGAATCGGGAATTTACTTGTTGGAAATTCGGAAGGAGAAGGCGCACTTGAGGTGACACTTTATGGAACATCCCTTTTATTTGAAACGGATGAACTGATCGCAATTACAGGTGGTAATTTGAAACCTACAATAGATGGCAAAGAAGCACCCATGTGGCGACCACTTTTAATTCAAAAAGGATCTGTTTTAAAATTTAATACTGCGATTAGTGGTTGCAGAGCCTACGTATCGTTTAGTGGCGGAATTCAAGTGCCCGAAGTGATGAACAGTAAAAGTACCTACATACGTGCTGGAATTGGAGGATTTCAAGGAAGAAAATTGCTGAAGAATGATGTCTTTGAATTAGATAGACGATCAGAGTTAGGAGAGGCTCTTTTTGAACAATTAAAAAAAGAACCAACGTACCTTCCTTGGTCAGCTGATTACACATCCTTTGTTACATTTAAAAAAACGCAAACAATCCGCTTTATAAGAGGCTCTGAATATGAGCATTTCGATAAGGAGAGTTTAAAAAAATTCCTTTCAACACCTTACACTATCACAACGCACGCAGATCGAATGGGCTATCGATTAGAAGGAGAAGCTATTCAATTAAAAGAGCCATTTGAATTATTATCCGAAGGGGTTACATTTGGAACGATTCAAGTGCCCTCCAATGGGCGACCTATTATTTTAATGGCAGATCGACAAACAACTGGTGGATATCCTAAAATAGCTCAAGTGATTGCTGCCGATTTGCCATCACTAGCGCAAATGCAAGCAAATGGTAGAGTCTATTTTAAAGAGGTCACTCTGGAAGAAGCTCAATTGGCATTAATTCATCAAGAAAAAAAACGAAATGAATTAGCATTTGGGCTCCGTTTAAAAAGGTTATAGCATATTTAGATAATAATATTTTCTTAAAAATCAGCAACTCCAACACAAAATGGGTAATCTCAAATAACTTTTGAGACTACCCTTTTTTTAAAGCTGTTCATACCCCAATTGTTTAGAAATTTGTGCGGTAGCCTTCTTAAGTTTATCGACGAAGATTTCAACGTTGTCCCCTTGATAATTGGTTTCTAGTCCCGCAATACTCATTGCCGCAACGACTTCTCCTTTATGATCGTAAATCGGTGCTGCAACAGCAGATGTATAATTTTCTAATTCTGAATGGCTGATTGTATAACCAAGTTCTCTAGCCTGCACAATCGTTTCAAAAAGCCTTTCTTTTTCAGTAATCGTCCCCATTGCAAATGATTTAAGTTCTACCGATTCAAGATATTCCTTTATATCTGCATCCGGTAAAAAGGATAATACAGCACGAGGGCATGCTCCTGCGTAAAGAGGACTTTTTCTACCAATTGCTGTGTAGAGTCGAACTTTTTGCTTCGTATCTATTTTCTCGATATAAACAGCATCGTCACCATCACGAACGATTAAATTAATCGCTTCTTTTACATCATTATGTAACTCATTCATAATTGGTTCTGCAATTTTTCGCACATCTAGGCGCATTGATACTAGATGTCCAAATTTAAGGAAGAGAATACCTAACCTATATTTTGCATCAGTTCCCTTTTCTAAAAATTCCATTTCCTCAAAAGATTTCAACATGCGAAAGGCTGAGGTTTTAGGGATTCCTGATAATTCAATTACTTCTTGAAATGTCAGTTCAGTATGATCGATAAATAAATTTAATATATCCATAGAACGGATAACCGTTTTATTATTATTTGTCAATTTAAGTTTTCTCCCCCTTCTTTACTAGATTTAATCTAATCATAATTTTTCTTTTCTTAATTTATAATTATACCTAATATCTTACTGTTTTTATATACCCTGGCTCTTCAGCAAAACGTGTGATTGATTTCCGTTCCGGCTGGGCGCTTTGTCGCTGTCGCCTTGCTTTCGCGCAGATAAAACATTTGTTGTTGCTGTCGCTACGCTTGCGCACAGATAAAACATTTGTTGCCGCTACGTTAGCACTACGCTTTCGCACAGAGCAAAGCTTCCTGGGGGCGTCGGGGCAACAGGATGTTGGTCACGAAGGCGTTATCACAGGACGTGATGCTTTTAGCCTTCGTTTCTCTACCCGCTTCGCTTCGCTGCAGGGTCTCGGGCCAACAGATGTTTTTTGCGCGAAAGCGAAGCGGCAGCAGCACCGATGTTGGTCACGAAGGCGTTATCACAGGATGTGATGCTTTTAGCCTTCGTTCCTCTATCGCTAATCCCCAAGGAGTCGCCCAGCCTCCACTCCAATCAACTTATATACAAGGTATACGTTTAACAAATGTCATCCACAACTTTTGGAGATAAGCCTATACCCTGTAAATCAGGTTAGTAAAGGAATAAAAAACAGGAGCAAAGAATGGTTGCTTTGCTTCCATGCACTTTACCCCTGCTTATTATTCTTATTTACATTCTGATGTTTTTCCTTAAATAAAGTCACTCCAATCAAACCAACGATGGAGAAAATAACTGGCGTGATAAAACCATAGTAATAGCCATCAAATAGATTTCCTGAAGTTGATTGAAAATGATCCAATATATATCCAAAAATGATGGGTAGCAAAACAGCACTTAGAAAGCCGCCCGTATTCGCAATCCCTGAAACAATTCCTGATTCCTCCAGTTTAAAAGATTGACGTACAGCTGCAAAGGTTAATGCACTTGCCCCATATCCAAAGCCAATGATAAAGAAAATAATGATTAGAAAGAAAAAGGAAGGATGCCCATTGCATAAAAGGAAAGAAAACCAACCTAAAAAAACAATGATATGAACGACAATATACGGTTTTTTTATTGTTTCTAACCGACTTGAAATCCAACTAGCTAGAGGTGCTCCAATAAGTGCCCCTATAAGACCGATCATAATCAGTTGGCTGGCATCTGAACGAGTCATATCATACATATTCATCCCATATGGTACTGCCCACGAACTGATAAACCCTACATAACCGCCGACTACCCCAAAATGGCAACAGAATAGAGCCCATGCTTGCGGATTAGTAAATATTCTTCGTAGTAAAACGGATGTTTTTTCACGTTGCACTTCTGCTGTATATACTTCTTGCTCATACCCATAAATTTGTTTTGTTTTTTTCACAAGTACAAAATAAAGGAGAAGGCCACACAAACATAATAGTAGTCCTACTGAGAAAAATGTTACCCTCCAACCAAATAAAAGTATCCACGTGGAGTAAGGTACTGTCGCCAATAAGAAACCAAGACTTCCTGTCATGCCCGCCAGGCCAATTAATCGAACAAATTCCTTTGGTTGAAACCATTGGGCCAAAATTAGTACCATGTTAACCCATATGGTCGCATCCCCTACCCCAGTTAGTATTCTGGCAAAAAACAGGACGAATTCATGTGTACCCATACTGTAAATAATTGTCCCTAAACCCGTAAGAGTAGCACCAATAATTAGAAAAAAATTCGGCCCAAATCGATCAGCTAAAATCCCCATCGGAATTTGCAAACTCGTGTAGACAAAAAATTGTATACTCGTCAATAACCCAATCGTTGATGCTGTTACATTAAAATCATTCATCAATTGGTCTGTAATCAGTCCTGGGGCGGTTCGTTGACTAGCCATTAACAAATAAGTAAACAATACAGAAACAAATACAACCCATCTATATCTGCTATTTTGTTTGTCCAATGATTTCTTCCCCTATTAGCTTTTACTCTATATATATGAATTATAGGTAACGTTAAAAACCAGTTTTCTAAAGTAGTTTTATAATTCGAATTTGGTTGAAAATGCTTGGTTATAGTTCTCAATGTTCAATTTAAGGCTTAAATCCTTTTTGAGTATTAACATGTCTCCCTACACTTTTATGAACATACTTTTTTGGAGCTACAATATCCATGCCATCGGAGAAGTACTTATTGTAGAATGAAAGATCATATATTTGATTACATTATTCATCCATCATTTCGTGTAATGATTCATATGTCCAAATTACATTTTGTTCGGTTTAAATTTTTTAGTCACTTCTCTATTCTTTCTTCATTATTTGTGTATTCCCTAATAGATTATGAATAAAATCCGTGTTATTGTACCAAACATTCTTTTACAGACAGAACGAAATTTAAGCTTTGATCTTGGTCGCTGCCCTTTTATGACATTATATTTGGCTAACAGTGGATCAAAATAAACACTATGAAATTCCTTACCACCTTCTAACACTAATATTTTCGGTAACTTGAATTTCTCTTAACGCATTCTCTAAAACCATCATACAAGATCGTTAATTAGGTGGATATAATGTAAATAGCACGCTAGTGAACTACAGCAATATATTAACGTAATACTTCGACAGAGTATGTATATATTGAGATTGATTTCATTTGTTAAGGTGTATCCGTAATTACTTAAAATCACTTTATACTATTTGATATCCGATGGTATCAATGTAGGAGACGGCGGGAGTCGAAACACCATTTCTATAAAGTGCTGTAATTACAGTGTTTATAAGGGTTTTAGCAATTTTCTAGAATGTTTGACTACGTTTGATATAAATTACAATGCGGAGGCAAAGTTTTTCTTTATTAAATACATTTACAACTCCAACCAAACCACGCACTCTAAATGCGTAGAATATCTGTGGCAACACATTGGTGCTGGTGGGTTTAATTAAATTAAAAATGGCTCTGCTCTACTTTAGCGAAATACCAACTTACTTTTCCGTCTTGCATGGTACGCGTTCCGTCATGTTTGATTACCCCCTTTATTTCATCCCTCTTCTTACTGGTGTACGCTTAAAAAAAAAGAATGTATAGTACATAAAAAAACTTATTGTATACGCTGATTAAGTCGTATATAAGTTATCGCTTATAGTTGGGCTGTTCCGAAGTAATAGGATTAGGATTGCTGAGTACCCAATGCACCGCCAGTTCGCATAGTCTCGTAGGCTCATTACTACCATTGCCGTTGTGAAGTTCTTTCACTAATCTTTCAGCCTCCAGAAGTGCATCTGGATGTAATGGCGTACCCAAGCTAAAGTAATGGTCTAAACTGTTAATCATTTTACGATATTGATTATCCCAGTTGATACTGCCGTTATCTAAAATTTCGTATGATACTTTACCAGTAATACGGATAACCTCACCCTGTACGGTTTTCGCATGTCCTTGTGAAGGAATTAATAAATTCCAGAGTTCATTGTGTTGCGCCTGCCATCCCTTTGTTGATACCGCTATCGGAGAGGTGCCATCGTGAGTCTTTCGTTTCCCTACTGGAGGAACATCAAATAGCTCATATAGACGTAAAAGTGCCTCCTCTGTTTGATTCAAATATTCTTTATTAAAGCCTTCTCTGTGAAACTCAAAGTCATTTCCAATTCGCTTAATAGAGTCTTTCATCTTCTGCGTTTCAGTTGCTCCAGCGTTAAGCAAAATATCGGCAACTTTCGCCATGTTGACGATATCTATGTTCCTACACATTGCCAAAGCTTTTTCTAAGGGTGTCTGTTTCATCTTATTTTCTGCGCTGATATTTGCTCCTTTGGCAATCAACGTGTTTACCGCATTTGGCTTGAATGAAGCTGCAGCGGCAAATAAAGGTGTCTCATTTTGATAATCAATGGCTTCTATATCTGCACCCAACTCAAGTAGCAATTCAGTATTACCGCACCAACTTATTGAATGTTTATGTAGAGCCGTTCTTCCGTAACTGTCACTAGCATTTATATCAGCACCCTGTTCCACGAGCCAGCGGACCAAATCATTCGGTATATTGAAAAAGCTCAAAGCTGTTGATTTACTGTAACCGCCACGGGCATCTAATTCGCATTGCATAAATACTTCTTTTAATGCTGGTATATCGCCTGCTTCTATTAGTTCATCGAAATTTTTCGGTAAGGTTTTTTTCTTCTTCCCCATTTGTACTTCTCTCCTTAGGTCAAATTTATAAAATTACTCCATTACTATATTTTACCACTCATCCGTTTGTGGTAGTATTCCATTCCCTATTAATATGGTGCTATACGAAGGAATGGCTTCTAAGCTATACTATCAAGCCTTTGATAAAATTATGGTTAGATGAGTTTTTACTGAACAGGACTATTCGATGCTATCCGTTTGGCTAAAACCTCTTATCACTCCCATTGCTTCAATCTTTTCTTTCTCATATTTTTCTTTAGTAAATAACTCCAATCAACTTATAAATATAGCATATATTTTTAAAATATCCCCCCTATCTCTTCAGAAAACAGGGAATAAATCCCCTTTTTTACGATGCACTAATTAATAACCTCCCCATCTGGTAACTTGCCATCCTTCATCCACTCTTCTACAAAACGGTTAAAGAACTCAGGGTTCGCTAATGAAACACCGTGACCGATATTAGATAGCACAACACCCTGGCAATTAGGATTGCTATTCACAAGATGGATCGCAGATTTTTTCATGTTATCTTTCTCTTTTTCACCGACAGTTACCAAAATGTTACATTGAGCTTTCGAAAAATTACGGGGGATGGCAAACGACATATTTTCTTTCAATATTTTAATAAGGGTATCTACTTTCATCTTTGAACTATCTTCATAATATTGCTCAAAATATTCTTGATCTACATATAATGTTTTAGCTTGAAGCTTGGCGAATGATTTATTTTTTATTAAGGGAAAAGTTAATTTTATCAATGGTCTAAGCCATTTTTCTGCAGTTGGGGAAGGTGTCACTAAAGAACTGTTGATGATGGCAAAATTTATTAATTGCGGCTTTAAGCTAACCATTTGAATAGCAATTTGAGCTCCTAGTGAAAATCCGACTACTATGACATGCTTATTTTTTGCTTTTTCTTCTATTAAACTTAGAAGCTTTTTTGCACTATCTTCGATTGTAAAATCAGAGGTATTACTAGCCTCGTTATCTATTAATTCTGGTACAACGCAATGATAATGGGAAAAGTATTGGACTTGTTTATCCCACATCCACCCTCCAACACCACCCCCATGAATAAACAATATGAGTGGCTTCTGTAGATCACCGTACTCCTTATATTGCATTACCACACCTTCTTTCTTTGTTCTTGTATTTCTCGGGAAATAATTAGATTATTCTTATATTTTATACACTGTATTTATTTTACCAATTTATAGTATTTATGTGTCATATTTATATTTACTCCTGCATATATAATACTTGAAACACATTTAGCATTTTTGTTGAAACATTGTAGCTCTTGGGATTGAGGAAGAAAGAAAAAAATAATAAACATGGAGGTAATAAAGATGGAACAAAACAAGACGAACGAAACAAAAGAATTAGTAAAAGCCATTACCCCTTCCAGTTTAGGAGAATTTCCCCTCGCACCAATTAGTGGCTTATATGCATGGAGTGAACAGCAAATCAGTGAGGAACTTCGCATCGATGTAGATGGATACTACCCACAAATGGTAGCAAGCGGGACTATTATTTCAGACATGTCTTCTACTATTCATTGGATTGCCAAGTTAACAGCTAATGGACCAAATAATTGGACAGGCAATATTCGAAATAAATACTTAGACGACATACAATCATTTCCTTATACAAATGTAAAAATACAAGTAACACGCGGTTCAATCCCTGAACAGCATACTGCAGAAGTCGCATTTCTGATTGGAGGGGAGACAGACAGAACTAGCACGTTCAAGTTTCAATCTCCTCACTTCCACACTGTGGAATTTGAATTTGATGCTGAAGAAGGTACAACGCCATTCATAACATATCAAACACACGCGCATCCAGACAAGCCAGCATCTTTGCCGGATGAAACTTTGTCAATTTCTGAAGTTTTCAAACGCACTGGGTTTGATGTGAAAATATCAGACGGTAATAATATCGTTTCCAAAGATTATACAAGAAAAGATAAAAAGTGGAACACTCAAGAGATGCATGATGCCATGCAAGTATATTGGTCACACTTTGAAAATAAGCCCCAATGGTCCATGTGGACATTCTTTGCCAATTCGGAAGCTGAAGAAGGCCATGGTCTGGGCGGCATTATGTTTGATAGTATAGGTCCGAATCATCGTCAAGGGACAGCCATTTTTAATAATTCATTTATTTCAGATCCACCAAAAGGTGACCCCTCTCCTGAAGCTTATGTACAGCGCAATCGTTTTTGGTGTGCTTGCCATGAGATGGGACATGCTTTTAATCTTCTGCACTCTTGGCAAAAACATCTAGGTCATCCTTGGGAACCTTTAGAGCGCCCTCTTATCCCTGAACCAAAGGCTCTAAGCTTTATGAATTATCCTTACAATTTTGATAGTAAAACTAATGGTAAGGAGTTCTTTAAAAACTTTGAGTATCGTTTTAGTGATCAAGAGCTTTTGTTTTTGCGTCACGCTCCTGAGCGCTTCGTACAAATGGGTAATGCTGATTGGGCTGTAGATCATGGTTTTGAACAACCGATCGATTCTATTCACCCTTCTTTTAATCTTGAATTGAGGGTTAACCGTAAAACGTCTATATTCCAATGGTTAGAACCTGCAGTTATTGAAATCAAATTAACAAATACTTCGAATCAACCTCAGTCAATCAATAAACATATATTGTCCGATTTATACGGAATGACTGTAATGGTTAAAAAAGATGGAAAACAAGGACGTCGATTACTACCTCATGTTCAATATTTATGGAACAAAGAGAATAAGGTAATAATGCCTGGTGAATCACTGTACGAAACTATTTTCGCGTCCGTAGGGAAAAATGGGTGGTTAATTGATGACCCAGGATTTTATAACATTCAAGTAGCTATGCAAATAAACGGCCATAACATCGTATCAAATAACTTAAGACTTCGGGTTTTACCACCTACAGGATACGATCAGGAATTCCTTGCTCAAGACTATTTCTCTGAAGAAGTCGGCCGAGTTCTTGCATTCGATGGCAGTCGTTATCTTGACAAAGGAAACGATATCCTTCGTGAGATAACTGAAAAACTTCCTGACCATGCTGTTGCTCTTCACGCTCATATCGCCCTTGCTAAACCATTGGCGTTCGATTATCAATTCCTTGACTTCACAGGAGACTCAAATACAAAAGGTAAAATCAAACTAATACCTGCCCAACCAGATGAGGCACGTAAACAGTTTACTTCTGCGTTAACAGAGCACAAACAGGTTGCTGCTAAGACACTTTCCAATATAGATTACCATGATTATATGGGAACATTCAGTGAATTTCTAAGTAATCAAGAAGAAAACAAGGAAGCCGCACAGGTACAAAATGTCCTATATCAAACGCTAGCTGAACGGAATGTGCTAGATAGTGTATTACAAAAAATCAAAGATCGCCGTGAAAACTATGAACAAAAGGAAAATGAAATTTCAACGAACATATAATATTTCCACTTAAATAAGCCGCTTTCAATCTAAATACAAATAGAAAACCGTCATTTCGAAAAAAGGTTAATCGTAAATGACGGTTTTCTGTTTGATTTTAAAGTTTGATCATTTATTCTACTTATGTTCGTCCCAAAAGTCCTTACTAAAACTCGTATTTGCTTGATATTTCCCAGCTGGTTTGGCAATATCTGAACCTCGCAAAATCGTTCCTTTTCCGAACTTTTGCTCAATTTGATCAACCAGTTTAATGATTGGTTCATCTTTTACATGCTCTTCAAAATTAAATAACGTTAGCTGTTGTGTCGTTTCTTTAATATCACTGACATTCGATACAGTAACACCCAGTAATCGTACAGGTTCTTCGTCCCAATGCTTATTAAATAAATACCAGGCATGCTCTACGATATCTTCTTTTGAATGAATTGCGTTATTGATAGACTTACTTCGTGTACATGTTTCCCAATCAGCTGAACGAATCATAATACTTACAGTAACTCCAGCAAGTTTCTTGGCCTTTAATCTTTCCGCTACCTTTTCAGAAAGTGTTGCGATTACTTTATATAGTTCATCTCTATCTGTCGTATCACGAGAAAGTGTTGTTGAATTCCCTACACTTTTCGTATCGTATATTGCTTCTGGATCAATTGGTCTATCATCTTCACCATTTGCCTTTTGCTTCATACGCAGACCATTAATGCCAAAGTTTTGCTTTAATATATATTCATCAGCTACAGCTAGTTCTCCAATTGTTTTGATACCTAATTTACCTAATTTCTCCGCTGTACTTTTACCTACTCCATGCATCTCAATGACATTCAACGGCCACAATACTGCGGGAACATCGCGCTTTCGGAGTACGGTTATACCCATTGGTTTTTTCATATCACTTGCCATTTTCGCTAAAAATTTATTCGGTGCAATGCCGATTGAACAAGGGAGTTGCAGTTCGTTCCAGATTCTATCTTGCATATGTTGTACATGTTGCAATACATGTTGGCCTTCAACTATAGGAAGTTGCAAATATCCTTCATCGATTGAAACTGGTTGGAGAATGTCGCTATACTCTTTTAACAAATTAAAAAATGACTTGGAGGCAGCTCTATATCGTTCAAAATTAGGTGGTAGTACAATTAGCTCTGGGCACTTTCGGCGCGCCTCTCCGACATTCATAGTTGTATAAACACCACTTGCTCTTGCTTCGTAGCTACAAGTAATAATAATACCTCTACGCTCTTTAGGATTACCTGCGATTGCTACAGGCTTCCCTTTTAATGAGGCATCGTAAATTTGTTCAACAGAGGCATAAAAGCAATTAAGGTCAATATGTAAAATGATTCTTCCTTTATTCATACTCTATCTCCTCATTTACTTTGGCTTACCCTGTATGCGCTATCGAAGCGCCACTTTTCTTTACATAACTTTATTATAAACCTTCCTTAGTTTAATCAACAAATGTATAATCACCATCACTTTCAAGTAAATCCTTCAAAATAATGAGTGCTTGTTCCAGCTGATTTTCAGGTGCAGTGATGGCCAAACGAACTGCATTCACTAGCTTCGCATTTCCTACGGCAAAACGTTCAGCTGCGTACACTTGCACACCCGCTTTTGCTGCTAGCAATTCAAACTGAACGCTAGTGAATTTTTCGGGAAGTATAAGCCATCTGAAAATACATTCTTCTTCTCCTAAAATGTTATATTCGCCTAAATATTGATCGACAAGGGCATTTTGTTGCTTGGCATACAAACGGTGCTTTTCTAAAATGGATTGCGCAACGCCATCATGAATCATCCTTGCCGTAAGCTCCACCATCATTAAAGACACTGAAATATTTATGTTATACAATGTTTCCATTATTCTTTTACGTAGTGTTGGCGGTGTAACGATATAGGATAGTCGTAAGCCTGGTGAAATAGTTTTGGAAACACTGGCAATATAAATGACCTTCTCTGGTGCATAGGAGGCTATTGGGGCTAGTGGTTTCTCTTTAAGAAAACTATAAATCGCATCCTCAATAACGATTAAGTCTTTCTGCCTCGAAACTTCCGCTATCATTTTCCTTGTTTCCATCGACATTGTATGGGTAGTTGGATTATGAAAATCAGGAATAACATAAAGACCTTTTATATGCTCATTTTTACAAGCGTATAATAGCCCCTCCCTTGTCATTTCTCCGTTTCTTTGTTGGATTGCTACTAGTTGGATACCGAGCATATTTGCTGCTGTTTTTATACCTGCATAAGTAATGGGATCTGTACCAATTCGATCTCCTGGCTGAAACAATGCCGCTAACGTGCCAACAATGGCATTTTGTCCCCCTGCCCCAAGTAATACTGATTGATCCGTTTGAAAGTTGACCTTTTCCAAAAGCTTCATGGCTGCTTCCGTTTGCCAAGCATTTCCCTCTGGTCGTCCGTATTGAAATAATTTGCTAAAATTAGGGTCATTCATCATCTTTTTCATATAACGTGTAATATCCTCATTCGCATGATTTTCTGGCAGCACAGAGCCCATTTCGATCATCTGTGAAGAATTACTTGTCGGTAATAATATTTTATTTGTCGCTGCATCTGATGAAACGAATGTTCCACTTCCTATAGAAGCATAAATTAGCCCCTTCTGCCCACAAAGTTTAAAAGCTCTAGTTATCGTGCTTAAATTAACATCTAAAAAATCTGCTAGCTCACGCTGAGGAGGTAGCTTCGTGCCTGGCGATAATTTTCCATCTTTTATATCTTGCTCCAGCTGTTCAGCAATTGCTATATATAACGGAGCCGAGCTTTCGCTAATATTCGGCTTCCAACTCATTGGATATTCTTCAAACGAATTAACTGGCATATTCTAAGCTAAGCTCCTTCTCTCTCATTTTTTGCATACAATATTTAATTGTCTTGCATACAATGATAATATTGTATGCATATGATGACAATGATATAATTTTTAAAAAATCAGAAAAAAGGAACGATAAATTATGGAATTTTCAGAAAAGATACTAAATACGCCATCTTCATTCATCCGAAATATTTTGAAAGTAACAGAATCAGAGGATGTCATCTCTTTTGCAGGGGGGCTTCCAAATCCAATTTCTTTCCCAGTTGAAGCGTTGAAGGCATCTGCGAACAAAGCTATTTCGGAAAACGGTAGTCGTCTATTCCAATACTCAGGTACACAAGGTTATGCGCCTTTACGTGAGTACATTGCTGCAAAATACCGACGAGTACACGGACTAGATGTCCATGCTGACGATGTATTGATTACAACAGGATCACAGCAGGCTCTTGAACTAATTGGGAAAGTACTTATTAACAAAGGCGATGGTATCGTCATCGAGGAGCCTGGTTACTTAGGTGCTATTCAAGCCTTCACATTAAGTGAGCCAACCTTTTATGGTGTAACACTCGAAAATGATGGGTTAAACTTAGAAGAATTAGAGAATGCACTACAACAACCAAATGTAAAATTCGTGTATACAGTTCCAAATTTCCAAAACCCAACAGGTCTTACGTATTCTAAAGAAAAACGTCAGCAAATTTTCGAAATCCTATCAAAATATGATGTAGCGTTAATTGAGGATGATCCGTATGGAGAGTTACGCTTCCAAGGCGAGCCACTACCATACATTGGCGCTGGTAAATTAGAAAATAGTATCTTGCTAGGTTCTTTCTCTAAAACAGTCACACCAGGAATGCGACTTGGCTTTATCATTACAAAAAATAAAGAATTAATGCAGCATATCGAAACTGCGAAGCAAGCAACTGACTTACACACAAATATTTTCTCTCAATATGTCATTTATGATTATTTAGCAAACAATGACTATACGGAGCACGTTCAGAAAATTATAGCGTTATATAAAAATCAAGCCGATGCTATGCTAAATGCAATGGAGGAGTTTTTCCCAGCACATGTGGACTACACACGACCAGATGGAGGAATGTTCATTTGGGCTACAATGAATAATGGAACTTCATCATTAGACGTCTTCCATAAAGCGATGGAGCAAAAAGTTGCCTTCGTACCAGGCGATCCATTCTACACATCTAAAACGGGTGTGAATACAATGCGCCTAAATTATACAAATGCAACACCAGAAGTCATCCGCGAAGGCATTAAACGCTTAGGTAGCATTTTATAAAAATCGTTTAAAAATAAACAAAGTTATTAATAAGAGATGGTGTGAAAATTTCACACCATTTTTTCTTATTTCTCATCATAGTAAAAAATGAGGACAGAGCCTATTAAGGCGAATCATTATATCAAAAAAGAACATCCCTATATACAAAATAGATTCCTTAAATACATACTTCCGGTGTACCGAAAACAAAAGAATCTTTTTAAATACATAAAACCACTGCTATATTCATTACATTTCTTTCATTTAAAACCTCAAAAAAGGCTTAGGAACAACTCCTAAGCCTTTCTATCATTGAGTAATACTTGATTTGAAGGTTCTATAATATTTGTTGGGGTATTCACACAATTACACGCATAAAAAAAGCACAGATTCACCGATTTATATATACTTGAATTGTCGAGAAACAAGTAATAGAAAGGTGAACTGTGCAAATGAATTTTAACATGAATATCCCAGGATTAAAAGATGTAGAGATTACGAAAGTAGAAGAAGTAGGCGATCGAATCGCATTGTATGTACAATTGCCTAAATGTACGCATCAATGTCCAGTTTGTAAAAAAGAAACTTCGAAGGTTCACGATTATCGTATACAAAAGATCAATCATTTAAAGTGGTTTGAACGTTTAACTATTCTTTTCTATAAACGTCGTCGTTATGTTTGTAATTGTGGAAAGCGTTTCTCTGAAAAATCCCCCTTTGTAGATAAATATCAACGTTATTCAAAAGAATGGAATCAAGTAGTTAGTATACGTGCTATTAAAGCCAAAACATTTAAAGAAGCTGCAGAAGTACTGGGCACATCAACTACGACGGTCATTCGCCGTTTTAAAAAGGTAGCGAATAAACAATTAGTAGAGAGTGTACGTTTACCAAAAGCGATTGCGATTGATGAGTATAAAGGCGATACAGATGCAGGTACGTATCAGCTAATAATTGCGAATGCGGAGACGCGCGAACCGATTGATATTTTACCGAATCGTAAAAAAGAAACTATAAAAAATTACTTAAGTCAGTATGGAGCAGATGTTGAAATAGTGGTCATGGATATGAATCCAAGTTTTAAAGCAGCTGTTCGTCAAGCGCTAGGTCGACCTGTTATTGTGGCAGATCGCTTTCATTTTAGCCGTTATATCTATTGGGCAATGGATGAAGTGCGCCGACAAGTACAAAAAGAATGGGACAAATACAATCGCACAAAGTGTAAACGTATGCGTCATGTGTTTTATAAACGTACATCTAAATTATCACCAAAACAACAGTGGTACTTACAGCGCTATACAGAAATGTCTGAAACATTAAAAGTAGCTCATGAATTAAAGGAAGCCTATTGTGAATGGTTTGATTGGGCAAAAACAAAGAATGATGTCGTAGAAGTAAAGAAGCGATTACTAGCTTTTTACCGTAAGGTAGAAGAGACAAGATTACCAGCTTTCTTAAAAGCAATTCAAACATTTAAAAACTGGCAAGTAGAAATCTTAAATAGCTTTAGTTTTGGTTATTCTAACGGCTTCTTGGAAGGTATTAATAATAAAACAAAAGTGATGAAACGGAATGCATATGGCTTTCGACGTTTCGATCACTTTCGAGCAAAAATCTTATTAAATTTAAAGTATAAAGAAATCGGGGTTCATCTGGGTTAATGTGCTAAAAGATCACACACCCCAACATTTGACTTAGAACCGATTTGAAATCAGATTTTTTTAACTAGCTAATTTATACAAACTCCAATCTGAAAAATATTAATTAACATGGAGTTTAACGATAATTTTTGTACTCCTTTTTTCACTAAGGCACCCGTTAAGGTTCACCGTGACC
Organism: Lysinibacillus sp. G1-3; assembly: GCF_056322905.1. Classification (NCBI taxonomy): domain Bacteria; kingdom Bacillati; phylum Bacillota; class Bacilli; order Caryophanales; family Bacillaceae; genus Lysinibacillus; species Lysinibacillus sp. G1-3. The sequence goes on along the minus strand of NZ_JBWHYQ010000006.1, from coordinate 54,704 downwards.
TTTTTAAATGAGGTTTTATACATATGACCCTTTATTCTTCTGAACACCAGTTCATCTACTCGAAAACAACTCTTATACCCTCATTGTTATAACTAATGCTTACTTTTTTCCTTTATTGGCATCCAAACTTCGCTATATACATTTTCATAAGTCCCATCATGCTTTGTAAAAGAAATTCCAGGTAGGTCGGCTATTTCATAACCTGAAGATGGCAACCACTCCGAATAAATTTTCGCGGTCGTTTCTTGAAGGGTAACAGGGAATGGGCCTTGATTAGGGAAAATCGCCCATAAACTTTCTTCAATAGAAAGTTGTTCTAAATCAGCTAATTGATTTTCTTTTGTTGTTGCAAAACCAATCATATGAGTTAAGTAACCTTTTTCTTCTAAGTAACCATCATCAAAATCATAAGATACATTCAAAACTTGATGAGGATATAAATCAGCTAATTGATGCATCTCATTTCTTTGTTGTTCAGTAATGGACTGAGCTAGTTCTAAAATCGCATTATTGACACCTTCAAACTGTATTGGTACCCTTTTCGATACTCCAACTATATTAAATTTCTCTTTCTTTTCTATTTTGAATTCCATTGAAATTCCTCCCCTAATATCTATAAAGAATGAAAATTTGGGAAATGATTTTTGAATTTTATTTTTCGTTACTTCCGAAGGTAAAAAGCCACACCATTCACGAAAGGCTCTTGAAAATCCCTCGATTGATTGATAGCCATATTTGTAGGCAACATCTGTAACCTTCGCACCGTTTATTAATTCAACATTCGCTACCGATAATCTCCTGTTTTTGATATACTCATTCAATGACATTCCTGCCATATAAGAAAACATCCTTTTAAAATGATAATCAGATAGACCAACTATTTCTGATATTTCTTTTCCAGATATTTCTTCCGTTAAATTTTTTTCGATGTAATCCATTAATTGATTGAACTCTTGTAACATTTCATTTCCCTCCTTAACAATTACATCATATTGTATCCATTGATTTTTTACTCGATATTTTTTATACGGATTATATCGGATAAAGATCAAAAACAGCCTAGAAATATTCTAAGCTGCTTTCGTGTTCATTTAACATATTTTATCCGTTAAATAAATCCTTCTCTTCACCTTTAAATAAGACTGTTTCCTCAAAGATTGTTACTTCTGGTTTTGTATCTTCTTCAACTAAAGCACTCCGTTCGTTGTAGAAGAAATGGTCCTAATTCACATATAAATGTAAAACATTTTCCTGTTTCTCATACCTTCCCTTTATTACTCCGATTCCATCAATCTTAAGTGAATCAACATTTTCAATGGGATTATTCTTTAATATCAGGTGTAATTTAATTATATGTTGAAGTCCATCCTTACAATATGCGATAACAGGTTGTTGTACAAGATAGTCTTCATTGTTAATTCTTACTTTTAAAAAGTTCTTATGTAAAAATCTATTTTCTAATGAGACGATATTCATCGGGTCAAAAGATTTAGCAGTTATTTCACCTTCAACAAATAGATGAATTCCTTTTTGTTGTTCAAAGTTTTCAAATGTATTTTTTCTATTTTGTATAGCAAAATTAATTACTTCTTCTGTTTCAGAGCTTATTCCTACATTACTTATTTTTATAAAATCATCCGAAAGCTGTTTAAATATATCGTATAATGTTTCCTCTTTACCCCAAAAACTTTCCTTCCAACCCGGTGAAAACTCATCTAGTAACAAACACATAAACAAACCTGAACTATAACAACTCCTGCGTATATCAGAAGTAGTTCCATATTTGTCCTTCAGGTCTTGTCCATATTTTTTTAAAACTGATTTGTAATCTATTGGGGTTTTTTCTGAGTAAGCCTTTAGTTCAACATACCAAGCAGGTCCTTCTATTGTCTCAATTAAGTTTTCGTATAATAGATTATTTTTAAACATAACAGCTCTTTTTTCTCTTAGGGCAATGAAAGTATTAAGATATAGTTTCTTTTTAATAATATTATTTTCTAATACCGCACTAAAAAGATTTGCTCTTTCCTGATTTCGTAATTCCACATTTTCTTTTGTTAACGGATATGTGATCCCCAAAATTTCATTCGCAAACCGCGTTTCGCCTTTAACATATTGAAAACCGTGGAATAATTCGTGTACGAGAATAGAATATAAACTTTCATAATTCTTGCACAATTCGATATTTACAATTGCTGTTGGATAATCATTATAAAGAATAAGTGTACACCCAATAAATTGTTCATCCCAATTTAAAATTTGATAATTATTTTGTTGATTTTTTTTCATTCTAGGATGATTGAAAAGATAAACATAACTCTTATCATATAGTGCGTAAGCAACCGAATCAAAACCTGACCAATAATTATCCAAATTTGCATTTACTAAGTCTTGGGAAATTCTATTAAGATATTTATTCATTCTTTCATCCTCCATATAAAAATTCATTCTATCTAAATTCTCTTTGGGATGATAAATATCCTTTTTCAAAAGAAGGCTTATGCAACTAATGATTTTCAGGTAAAGCCCCTTTAGCTGAATAACATGACTGGCTTTTTTTAAACGACTTTATTAGAAATAAAACTACTATATTATATATGTTCAGAAGCTGTGGATTGACCGTTTTAAAGGAGTGGCTAAAAATATCTCGACATCTATCTTAAGTGATTCTTGGTTGTATACAGTCGAAGTAATGAAAGCACGAAACACAATATTAGAGAATTCTTACTTACATCAAAACAGTTTAATCAAAATAATTAATATTACTTTATCTTTGCAGCAGAATCACTTAATACCCTCCTAGCAATTCAACCCTATTAAAATCATTCTGAATGTTTTTTTCTTGTTTAAAGGCTGCTTTAGCATCTTGATCTGTATTGACCAATTTCTAATCATAAATATTTCTAATTATAACTATCACTAATCTATATTTCACTTAATAATTCAACTAATATAATGTAAAACAAAAGAGAAATACTGTGATACACACAAGGAGATGTAGTAGTTATGTCGCAACATTTATTTAAAGCAATCATTCTTGCATTGGCCTCTGCCATTCAAGGAGCAGCTATGTCTATTTTCTTATTTCCTCACTACATTCCATCCGGTGGTGCTGCCGGAATAGGTGTGTTATTAAATTACATATGGGATGTGCCATTTGCAACGAGCCTTTGGTTATTAAATGCAGTGATGGTAATTGCAGCCTTCAAGTGGCTTGGAACAAGCAACGCGGTGTGGACGATGTTTTGTGTCGGTGCAGCTGCCTTCACTATCCATTCAATTTCTCCACACATTCATCATCCAATTGGAAATGTATGGGTCGATTTAGTAATTGGAGCCTTTTTATTCGGTTTTAGTGTGGGAATTTTATTTAAAATGGGGGCTTCTTCAGGAGGAATGGATATTTTAGCACTTATTATATCATCTTTTATAAAGCGACCTCCCGGAAGCATATTATTTTGGATTAATAGTTTGATATTACTTGTTGCTGGTGTCGTGATCGATTGGAAAGTGATCATGTATGCCCTGATTTGCCAATGGTTTGGAACAAAGCTTATTGATTTCATCGGAAAGGGAAGCGTTTCTATACCTGTACTAAAGAAATATTCTGGTGCAAAAACTTTAAGATAATTGCAAGTAATCTCTAAATCTTTGATAACCTTATACGATTATCAAATTGGAAACCTTGTAGGATCAGTTGGGCCCAATTTGGTTCAGCTTTTCAAAAAATTTTACTACAGTATCGTCAAACATTTAATATCATGATGGCTCTTTTATTAGTATACAGCTTTCAATCTCGTTCATTAACAGAATAAAAAGCAACCCTCTTCGTGCGCTATAGCGTCGAAAAGGGTTGCTTCGTTCAGTTCTGCAATTATTTTGTATACGTTAAAACGGCATGTTTCTTAAATTTCTCTAAAGCCTGTGTTGCCTCATCTTTATTTGCATATTCAAAAATTCGAACATCCTTTTTATCAAATACTGTAATAACCCACATCATAAAAGCTCCCTTCCAATTTGTTTTTGTAATATAACAACCACCAAAAACCGTGATACTTTATCCAACTGTTTTATAACAATTCCTTACTTGATTCTTATTTTACGCCGATTTTTTATAAAATTAAAGCCTTATGTGAAGCCCTTCACAAACTGTTCAATTTCAAAACGCTTTCATTGAACAATTTGTGAAAACTTGATTTTCCAAGGCATAAAAACAATCTTCATACCGCTTCGTCTCATTCCTACATTCAATACAAAAAGCCGTATGTACGCCTTTTCCACGACGCACATACGGCTTTCCAAATTCGATGATAATTAAGTAGTAGTAGTAGATTTTATTTCATAAAGTGAATCTTTTATCAGCGGGGTTTCTTATCCCGCACTGATTATTAGTCTTCACCAATCGGGCTTTTACGGGCAGTTCATTACTGCCCGTTAATGCGTAGATAAGTTTTACTTAGCAGAATGCTGCTTCTTGCTTCTCTGATAATTCAATTTCAAAGCCTAAATCCTCAAGCATACGGTAATCACTGTTTGCTTCTTGTCCTTCAGTTGTTAAGTAATCCCCTACAAAGATACTGTTTGCTGCATATAAGCCTAGTGGCTGAAGTGACCCAAGATTGATTTCTCGTCCACCAGAAATGCGAATTTCCTTTGTTGGATTCATATAACGGAACAACGCTAAAACTTTTAAGCAATAACGTGGATTTAATTCTTTTGTCCCTTCTAGTTTCGTGCCATCAATCGCATTTAAGAAGTTAACCGGAATGGAATCCGCGTCTAATTGATGAAGTGCACGCGCAATATTCACGACATCCTCTTTTGTTTCCTTCATACCAATAATGGCCCCTGAGCAAGGTGAGATTCCATGCTTTTTCGCAATTTCAACCGTATTCACACGATCTTCATACGTATGGGACGTAGTAATATAAGAGTGATGTCGTTCAGATGTATTTAAGTTATGGTTGTAACGATCCACCCCCGCTTCTTTTAATTGCTGTGCTTGTTCTTCTTTTAATAAGCCAAGACAAGCACAAACTTTTAAGCCATACTTCTCTTTAATTTCTGTAACGGCTTCGCTAACTACATTGACATCTTTTCGAGTCGGCCCACGACCACTTGCCACGATGCAATAAGTACCGATTTGATTGTCAAATGCACGTTTAGCCCCCGCTAAAATTTCCTCTTTCGTAATGAAAGGATATTTTTCAATCGGTGCTGTAGATTTAGATGACTGAGAACAATAGCCACAATCCTCTGGGCAATAACCGCTCTTAGCATTCATAATCATATTTAATTTTACTTTTTTTCCATAGTAGTGCTTACGAATAGCAAAGGCACCGTCCATCACCTTCAAGAGCTCATCATCTTCACTATGTAAAATGGCAAGAGCCTCCTCATTACTAAGGATTTTCCCTGCAATAACTTCCTCTGCTAACTGTAACCAATTCATCTAGACATTCTCCCTCTCTACTTGATAATTTATCAATTATTCCTCGGCATAATTGCGTCTGGAATCGGCTTTGTGCAAGCACAAAGAACTCCTTTCCGATTCCGTGACACCCGCCGGAGGCTATAGGCCAACACGATATTGGTCACTCAGGCGTTTTCACAGGATGTGAAGCTCTTAGCCTGAGTTCCTCTTTTTCAGCTGATGTGTGATCAACCGCTAAAAAAACAATTTAAATATGCATTCTTCTCACATCTGTATAGGTGGGATACTTCAACTGAAAGAAGTTATTGTTCTTGCTGAATGAAAAACTTTGTAAAGACGCTCGGCCAAAAATGCAGAAGCTATCGCTAAGCAAAAATCAGCCACAATGCTGTTTAAAAAACCAACTACGAAAATATGTGACCAGCTCGTTTTCACATGTAACCAGAAATTCAATGCTACATATAAATAAGGTACCGCCACCCCATAAATAATAATAAGCCCGACAATATTTGCACCGATAAAATGTTTTTTTGTTAGCGTATCCACTCTTTCAATCATGAAACCAATGACTAATGCGGCCAGTGCAAAGCCAATCAGGAAGCCAAATGTCGGTTGCAATACATAGGTGATCCCCCCACCTTGTGTAAAAACTGGCAAACCAACTAAACCAACCCCTATATAGACGAGCTGACTTTGTAATCCATTACGACTACCGAGCAAGCTACCTGCTAAAAAAACAAAAACAATTTGTAATGTAAAGGGCACTACTGGTAGCGGTATTTTAATAAATGCCCCGATTGCGGTTAAAGCGGCAAACATCGCAATCATCACAAGTGACAGTGTTGATTGTCGTTTGAACAACTTACTCCCTCCCGCTCCTCAAAAAATTGCATAATCGTCTCTTTTGTTGTATCAATCATAAAATCCATTTCGTCATCAGATATAATGTATGGAGGCATGAAATATAATATATTGCCAAGAGGACGAATGAGTAAGCCTTTTGCTAATGCTCGTTTAGATAGTTGATAACCGATACGTTCCTCACTTGGAAGTGGCTCCTTTGTTTCACGATTAGCGACTAATTCAATAGCTCCAACCAGTCCAACCTGCCGATATTCTCCAACAAACGGCAACTCTTCAAATGCCTGCTTAGCAAGCTTTCGCATACGTTCACCTTTGTTTTTTATCATGTCGATCACTTGCTCTTCTTCAAACATCGTCAAAACTTCAAGGGCTACACGACAAGCAAGTGTATTACCGGAATAGCTATGAGAGTGTAAAAAAGCTTTCATTGTACCGTAATCATCATAAAAAGCGTTGTATACATCATCATTTGTCAAAACTGCGGATAGTGGCAAATAACCACCCGTTATACCTTTTGATAGACACATAAAATCTGGAACAATCCCTGCTTGTTCACAAGCAAACAATGTACCTGTTCGTCCGAAACCTACTGCAATTTCATCTGCGATAAAATGAACATCATATTTTGTACAAAGTTCTCGTAAGCGCTTCAAATATATTGGAGGATACATTTTCATGCCAGCAGCTGCTTGAATGAGTGGCTCAATAATAACAGCTGTAATTTCTTCATGATGCTGACGAAGCTCGTCTTCAACAAATTGTATACATTGGGCTTGACAGCTTCCTGGATTCTCTTGAAAAGGACATCGGAAGCAATCTGGTCCTTGTGCACGTACAGTATCCAATAATAGTGGCTGATACACTTCGTTATATAGCCCTACCCCACCAACAGATAAGGCACCAAGTGTTTCTCCATGATAAGCATCCGTTAAAGCTAAAAAGCGTTTTTTCATTGTTTTTCCCGTCTGCATATGATATTGAAAACTCATTTTGAGTGCTACTTCTATCGCCGACGAGCCGTTGTCTGCAAAAAATACTTTATTTAAACCGTCTGGCGTTAAGGTAACTAATTTTTCAGCCACCTTAATGGCAGGTTCATGTGAAAAATTCGCAAAGATCGTATGCTCCAATGTAAAAGCTTGATCGCTTAATGCTTGACTTATCCGTGGATTCGCATGTCCAAATAAATTTACCCACCAGGAAGATACGGCGTCTAAATAGCGATTATTATGTTCATCGTACAGCCATACACCTTGTCCTTTTTTAATAACAATAGGCGGATATTGCTCATAGTCCTTCATTTGTGAGCAAGGATGCCAAACATGCTGTATATCTCTCGTCTGCAATTCAGTTAAAGATTGTTTCATATTTGACCAACCTTTCAAACAAAGATGTGTGTGAAATAGAGAAGTCAACAATCTGTGAAATATCCCGAAGCTTTGGAATCGTCGCATATGGCAAATCATGACGTTGTAAAATCATTTTTACATTATCTTGTTCCATCTGACTGCCTGTATCTCCATTAAATACAAGGCCAAGAACATCAATATTACGAGCACGTAATGCCTCAAGAGTAAGCAATGTGTGGTTAATTGTTCCAAGTGTTGTTCGTGTGACAAGAACGACTGGAAGCTTACTTCGAACGATGACATCAAGCAGTGTCTGTTCTCCATATGTATCTATCGGAACAAAAAGTCCCCCTGCTCCCTCACAAATCACAACATCGTATGCTTGCTGTAACAACTGAATTTGCTGTAATAAATACTCCACATTAATTTGCTGATCCTCCAGCTGTGCAGCAAAATGTGGTGATGCAGCTTCCTTAAACGAATAACCATTTAAATTTTCTTGCTTTAGGCTTTGTAATGAATACTTTTCATACATTGCTGTATCGTAGTAATAGCAATACCCATTCTCACAAATTTCGCCAGTTTGCACAGGCTTATAAGGCGTGACTTGTAGATCATGCATTTGTAATTGACGCATTAGCAATGTAGTGACAATCGTTTTACCGACGTCTGTATCTGTCCCTACAACCCAAAAATGTTGCATCGTTAACCTACCCCCTCTTTTAAGTTAACTGTTTACAAATTTTAAGTTAACACATTTAATTTTATTTTGTAAATGCTATTTCTCAAAAACAGTCTATTTCTTTACGAAAAATAGGGAATTTTGTGATAACTCAACAACTTTTTTTCTTCAATAAAAAACACTAGACTCTAACTTAGGTAAAAACTAGTGCGAATGAATATATATTTTTGTAGAAGGTCAATTAATCATTTTGTCTGTTTTTGTTAATTAGAAGGCGCATCACCATAACGTGGAATTACTTTCTTTTTCGGGTGCTTTTTTTTAGGAGTCCGAAATGTCGCTTTGGGAAACATATGTTTTCTGTGCGAAAACGAAGCGTCAGCCACAAAAAGATGTTGGTCACTAAGCATTTCACAGGACGTGATGCCCTTAGCTTCGTTCCCCTACTCACTTACACTCCATGCACCATCTGAGAGAATGTGAATTTCTATTTGTTTTTTCAACAATTCGAGCTTGTATTATAGCTAGATTTCTAATATTCTTTGGGGTATTTTTTTGCTTCATTGACTTTTCCGAATATTATCAAAAATTTAAAGGATTTTACTCTTCGTTCGTAGTATTAAACAAAACGGGGGTGGCTGTATGTTTGGTATTTTTAAAGAGTCAGAGAAGATTGTAGATACTTTTGAGCAAGTTAGTTTTATTTTAAAATCCTTGCTCACATACGAGCTAAAAGACTTACCTATTCGCTATGAGTTTTGGTATCGAGTAGCTATTCGTCAGGAAGAATTGCGCACATTAAATAACGAGCATCGAGCAAAGATCTCGATGACTACAGCAGTAGGACGCTTTCATCAAACACAATACGAGGAAACTAAACAAAAGTTAGCAAAGCTCGAACGTCTCGCAGATGTGTATAAATCCTTTTGTATTGAGGAAGAACGGGAGGCATTAAATCATCGACTTCTTTTTCATAAAGAAGCAATTTCCGAGCTATACGAGCATGTCCAACATAAAGACCTATATATGTATTGTGATGTTGTGCAGCAACATTTTTGGGATGCAGTGAGTGAGGACGTTATAAATGCAATTGCCCACCTAGATTAAGTAGGTGAGCAATTGCAAGGGACTATTCTTTCATAATTTGCTCTAATTCCTTTTCTAGGATTTTCCCCTTAACCATCGGTACAAAGTCCATTACGCCATGAAGCTAAAGACCATCGAAAAACGCATTTAAATAGTCTCCAATTGCAATAGTCACCTTTCTTTCCCCATTGTTCACTAATTAATTTCGGCATTAATAAGTTTGTATTAATTAAGAATGTGTGGTATTTTTCAACAAAAATATGTTGAATAAGTTTGGAGTTTTTTATGATTGCATGGATTATTACTGCGGAAATTGCCTTTTGGATTGTTATTATTATTGGGCTTATTTGCAGATACGTTTTTAAAATGCCGAAACTGAGCATTTTTTTTTGCACTAACACCTGTTATTGATTTGTTACTTGTTATCCTTACTGCTATGGATTTAAAAGCTGGTACTCCTGCATCTATATCTCACGGAATAGCGGCGATTTATATTGGTGTCTCTATAACTTTTGGTAAAACAATGATTACATGGGCCGATGAAAAATTTCAAAAATGGTTTTTAAAATCTGGTCAAAAAAATGAGCCATTAACTGGAGTAAAAAAAGGTAAGCATGAAATGAAAATGCTTAGTCAGCATATTGGTGCCTTTATAATTGGTGTTGGATTATTGTATGCCGTGTCTCTTTTCGTTGGTTCAAATTCTGATACCTCTCCCCTATTTCAAATAATGAAATATTGAGGTATTGTACTTGCGGTTGATGCCGCAACTAGCATCTCATATGTTATATTCCCAAAGAAGTAATATGTCAAAAATCGAAACATTTACCTCTTTCATTCGTAAATAAACAAAGAGAGGAAGTGAATGACAATAGATATTAACATACATAAAGGTGGCTATGTAGAAGATGAAGCCATTATTTCAAACATTCAATTTCAAGTAAATAGTGGTGAGCTCGTTGGATTAATCGGTTCCAATGGGGCAGGAAAGAGTACAACATTGCAAGCAATAATGGGTGTACTGCCAATAGTGGATGGTCAAATAACAATAGAAACTTACGGCTACGTACCTGAAAGACCAATTTTGTATGAGTATTTTACATTGTGGGAGCATATAGATTTTTATTTGCGTGTTACTGGTAAAGAAGATTCTTTGACAAATCGCGCGAAAGATTTACTAGAAATTTTCCATTTGGACCATAAACTACACGATTATCCAACAACGTTTTCTAAAGGGATGCAGCAAAAAGTGATGCTTATTTTAGCATTTCTTGATAAGCATTCTACCTATATTTTAGATGAACCATTTATGGGTTTAGATCCACAGGCAATGCGTAAGCTCTTAACGATTTTAGAAGAATTAAAAGCGCAAGGAGCCGCCATTTTAATGAGTACACATGCACTCGATACAGCAGAGAAAATATGCGATCGTTTCATCTTGATTGATCACGGGCGAATTTTACAGCAAGGTACACTTGCATCATTACGTTTAACGGTGAAACAGGACGAAGCGTCTCTTCTTGATATTTTCGACACATTGCTTGAGGAAAATCGCCATGACTAATATATTGCAGCACCGAAGAAAATTAGAGCGCTCCCAAAATGTTAAGATACTGGCAAGCGTTATCGATTGGACAGTCGCCTTATATGTTGTTGTGCCTGCTCTAGTCATTAGCTTTTTCCTTTATAAAGACTTTATCTTAAATATAAGTACACCTTGGATCGTACATATACCGCTAGTTTTGTTTATCGTACTGTTATTTATTATTACACGTATCGGAACTATTCGTACTTATTTGCAACGAGCCGATCGTCTTTTTTTAATCCAAAACCGAAAACAAATGATACGCTTAAAACGAGCTGGCCTTCATTGGTCGTTAAGTAAGCACCTAATTTTACTAGGTACTGGCCTTGCTTTATTAGCGCCCATCTTTATAAACATTCACCATATAACGATATTGGAATTGCTTTCTTTACTATTGCTACTATTTACGACTAATTTTATGAAGTTACTTTTTCAATTAAAACTTCGTAAATGGCAGCAACTAGCATGCAACATTTTTTTGTGTATTCTCGGTACAGTCTGCTTTTTGTATGTACCTACTATTATTACGTTCCTTATTTATCTAATTCTTATTGTTTATTGCACAAGCTATTATCATAAACATTATGTCTATAGCACTAAGTTTTTTGATCAACAGGTGGAGCTCGATCAAGTAGCATTTTATAAATGGCAAAGTCTTTTATTCCAAATTGCTCCTGAGCTTCGAAGTCAGCTAGTACCGAAATTAAAAAAGCCTCGCCTACTATGGAAAAATTCTAAGCGTATGTTTCGACGTTCCGATTATTTAATAGAGGAATTAGTATGCAAAACGATGCTTCGCCAAAAACAATATCTCTTTGGCTATCTTCGTTTTTTATTGAGTGGTATTGGGCTCATCATTATTGTGCCAACATGGGCGAAAATAATTATGCTTGGAATTCTTTATTTTACTATACGGTCATTGATGCAATCGATAATCCAGCAAATTTTAGAGCACAAAATTTGGTCAATCTTTCAAGTATCCAATGAACAAATTCATGCAGCTAGCAGGCGATTACTTAGAGGATTTGTCGATCTGCCGTTATTGTGTATCCTTATTATTTTTATTATTATTTTTGTAATTTAGGGCTCAAAACGTGAGGTTGATTTCCGTCCCGACTTTTATATAAATGGTATGTGTTTTAACAAATATTTCCCCCTATTTTTTGATTGTCCAAATTAAACAGGTGCCAGCTTAGTTTGCTAGCACCTGTTGTTTATTATCTATTATCTTCCATTCCTTGTAGAAGCATTTTTCTAAATTCCTGTGCTTGGTCAGCTTTAATGGCTACTTTGTTATAACGTTTTTTAATCCCCAGCATAAAAGTCACTTCCACAGGCTCCTTCATTTTCAATATAAACTGTGGATATACCGCTTCAAAATCACGTGCTATAAAATCAATTGTATCTTTAGCTAATTTTCGTTCCAACTGCTCCTTATCCTCAACAAGCTCTTCAATCTGATCGAAGCGAATTTCTGCTCGTTTCATCAATCCTAATGACAAATACAGTTTATCAGATGTTACATAAACAGGATTTAAACGAATAGCCTGCATATCCGCTACAAAAAATAGTACAGAGTATACATTTAAAATAAGCAATAGAATAGAAAGAACAAGTGATTTTTCATGTAGCCACCAATGAATCCCTATTGTTTCAATGGCGATTCCATGGATAAGCATGATGATAAAGGCAATGTAGCTCGAATTTTTATGCAAGGTTAAACCAGGTTGCTCTTTTCTCTTCCAACTTGCAAAAGCGTAGTAAAATACTACAAAATCTGCGCAAAACACTTGGATAATAGGATGCTTCGGTGCATGTTTTTCAACTGCTTTGGGAAATGAGAACAAATCTGGTAAAGTAGTTGAACGTACATCCGCTAAAATTCTCGGCATATAGCGAACAAGCGTTGCAATGATTAAAATTTCTAATAGAATAATCGTACCTTCAATCGCAAACCCAGCCCAAGTCACCGCAACAAATGGCTGTAGATGTTCTATTGGAATAATAAAACGGGCTGCAATACAACCAGATGCTGCTAAAAGCACTGCTTGTTTTATAGAAAACTTTCGTTTATAAAGCAGAAATAAAGCAGGCATAATAAGGACAAAATCAATTAATGAGCCCATAACAACACCATTTGTTTCAGGTGGTAAAATGGATGCGCCGAGCCCAGTGTTATAAAGCGCAAAATTACTGGCAAGTACGACTAACAAAAATGCTAGCCATATATTTTGCTTTTTCTTTAATGCAACCATGTCAAATCTCTCCCTTTTTTAAATATCATTTATTTCATGTATAATGCCTTCCTTTAATACAATTTGATTAAGCTTTTGAACAACCTCTTTTAATTGCACAATCTCACTTAACTCAAGCTTTGAATAATATCTCGAAATAATAAATCGTTTTATATCTTCTTCTCTTTCAAAATACTTAATGCCTGATGTATCGAGACTTACAAATATTTCTCGTCGGTTTTCCGGATTAATGCTCCGAGACACATATTGCTGCTCTTCAAGTTTACTAACCAGCTGTCCGACAGCACTAGACGTTATATTCATATAACTTGCAATTTGTCCAATCGTCACTTGGTTATTTTTTTTAATAAAATCTAAAAGAATTATTTGTTTAGGAGAAAGTTCATCACTGATTAGATTTTGATGTAGCTTTATGAAATGACTATCCATCGAATAAATAGCTTCATTTATCTCCTCCACAAGCTTATAAATAAATTCTTCATCCTTTGCCATAACTCATTCATTCCTTTAAGTAAAGTTAATAGTAAAGGTATCTTTACTATTAACTTTACTTTATTTTATATAGTTATTATAGTCAATATATTCAGCAATAAAGTAAGGGAGCTAATCCTTTAATTTTCAAAAACTTTTCACAAATCTTAACAGAACCAGATGCTTATTCCAACTATCGAGACATTAAGAATGGCAAAATAAAAGACCTCCTGATTAAGAGGTCTAGTTTTAACATCCATATTTTTCTTCGATATCTATTTGTTCGTAATAATTCTCTACAATTGGATAAATATCTGGGTTTGAGTCGTAATAGGTATTGTCAATTTCACTAAGCGTAAATATAAATTCTTTTTCGCCATCAAAAAGAGCAAGTCCATATCGCCAGCCTGTTCGTTCTTCTTGATTATCTAGTGGAGTAAATTCTATATCTTTAATCAAATTTAGCAATTCACCAATTTGTTCTTGCTTTGTAAGCATTTTAGAATAACCAATTGAACCATCTTGAATGATTGCTTTATCTACATTTTCAATTTTTGCATTCTTATAAAACCTCTTCTAATGTTTGCGTTTTTGCAATTGAGAAAGAAGAAAGTAAAACTAGTAAGCGAATAAAAACAGGAACATAGATTTTTTCATTGAGCCACCTCCAAGTTTATTCTATTCACTATTATTAAATTACAAATAGTTACATTAAGAAATAGATATCCCTATTTCATTAAATTAAGATCAAGCGATTCATTACAATAGCGAATATTCGATTCTGTTCCACTTCAATTCTATCCTTTATCAAAAAACTGTTTACGATAAACATGTGGGGAGTATCCTGTATATTTTTTAAATTTTTCAATATAGTAACTTACTGTACTGAAGCCTGTAGTTGTAGCAATTGTAGTGATGGATTGCTCACTATCACGTAATAGCTCCATACTTTTACGAAGACGATAGTGTAGTAAATACGTGAATGGTGTCATGCCGATCATTTTTTTGAAAAAGCGACTACATTCTGCACGACTAAAAAAAACATGTGCAGCTAAACTTTCTAAAGATATCTTTTCTTGATAATGAGTATGTAAATAATCAAGCATATCCTTCGCTCGTTCATGCTGGACAATAATTGCTGGATCCAATATTTCTTCTGTTAGCATTGATTGTGACAAAATAGTTTCCCAAATGACTAATAGCTCTCTCCATACCTTTAGCTCATAAAAAACGGCTTGTTCTTGTAGTAATTTAGCCACGATGTCTACTTTTTGCGCCAATTGGCCAGAAAGCTTAACATAAGGCAGTCTATAGTTCGTTATATAAGGTAGTACATATTTAGTGGCAAAAATACTGTCCTTATGTCCTCCTAATAGCAACGGGTCAACGTTAATACACAAGATTTTAGCATGTTCTACTTGAAAAGGCTTTGCTTCATGTAAGCCTGATGCATTGACAAACAGCCCCTCCCCCGCCTCAAGTACAAAAACATCTGCTCCTACACGATATTCCACACGACCACTTTTCACTTTGACAAATTGAATTTCCTTATGCCAATGTAACGGTAAAAAATCTAAACGATCTAATCGCAAAACCGTCTCATATAGTGCAACTGGAAATTCCTTCGTCCCATGTAACGTAAGTTCTTGTAAATCCTTTGCAATTTTAATATGTGTTAACACCACTACTTAGCTCACCTCAATATATTGATATTATTAACCCTTTAAATCGATATTTTTTACGTCAAATATTTTTTATAATTTCTTTATATTGATAGTTTAGGAGATGTTTTAAGTTGAATCAATCAGCACAGAAAAATCGTACACTTGGTTTTATGCTTGTCATTCTAGGAGCAAGTTTTTGGGGTATTGGTGGTACAGTCGCTCAAAAGCTTTTTCAGCAGGAAAATATAGAGGTTGGCTGGCTCGTTTCCAGTCGTCTTCTTTTAGCTGGCCTATTGCTCATTTCTGCCTATAAACTTACACATCGCAAAGAGTCTATTTTCGTGATGTGGCGTACAAGGCAAAATGCTTTTAGACAATTTTTATTTAGTTTATTAGGAATGCTGGCGGTTCAATATACTTATATGATGTCGATTGCTATAGGAAACTCGGCTGTTGCGACTTTATTGCAATATTTAGCACCACTTTTTATTATGGCCTATTATTTAATAACGAAGCACAGTCAATTGACAAGGCAGGATGGAATCGCTGTTACTTTTACACTTGTTGGTACTTTTTTATTACTAACAAATGGCTCGTTGTCTACACTTTCTGTACCAGCGATGGCCGTGTTTTGGGGGATTTTATCTGGTCTTTCGGCTGCTTTTTATACGTTATATGCAGTCCCACTTTTACAGCAATTTCACTCATTGTTAGTCGTAGGCTGGTCAATGCTTATAGGTGGGATTGTAATGAGCCTCTTCCATCAGCCATGGCAAATTGACGTGTCAAACTGGGCATTGTCGACTATCGCTTATTTTTTGTTTGTCGTTATTTTTGGGACCATGCTAGCATTTTGGTTTTATATTGCTAGTTTGAATTATTTATCCCCTAAAGAGACTAGTTTACTTGGTAGTCTGGAGCCCCTAACAGCTGTTATAACAAGTGTGCTTTGGCTTAAAATTACCTTTGGAGGTTTTCAATTTATTGGGACAATCCTTATTCTCTGCATGATTTTATATCTTACAGTTTTTCAAAGAAAGCAATCATAGGAAGGTTTAATAAATCCAGATTTATTTCGCATCTTAGACCCAAAAGACTACGAATCCATACATAAAATTTACATATGCTGAACTTTTCATTAGCAGAGGAAATTTTAGCTTGCATCCATGCATTTACAAAGATTACTAACCATGAATGCAGGAAAGATAAAAAGCGCGATCTTTTGGGATCGCACTTTTCTCATATATAGCTCTTTATAGCTTGTATAAATTCATAAATAAAATATCCAGCAAATCCAATTAGTAATACGCCCGCTACCATTGTAAGCGATTTAATGACTTTACGACTCATCGCTTTTCTGGTAACCGAAACAATGGCCATCAAGCTTATATCATGTAACAATATGCCACTTAAAACACCTGCAGCAATCACTAGAAAGTTCGATGACTCCCCTTGCCCATATGATTTAGCTAGTACAACACCAAAAACGTTTACCCAGAATACTAGATTTCCAGGCGAAATTGCAACTAGTAAACCATTACGATAAGAAGTAAAAAATGATTTTGTCACTTTCTCTCCTGCAAGCGTAATATCATGATCAGCATTTTTGATAGAATCCAGTCCTAAAAGGAATAAAAATCCAGCCCCTATAATCCACATAGGGATTTGAATGATAGGCATTGCTAAAATGGTAGCTAGTCCCATATATAATGCAAAAACTAATACAATATCAATTGTCATACCACCAAGTCCGACAGCCCAACCGTGCATAAACCCATTTTTTAGTCCTTGCTTTGTCATTTCTACTGTAATGGCTCCAACAGGCATGGCAATCGCAAGTCCTACCAACACATACGCTACATATAAACTCAAATCAACACTTCTTTCATGCAATAGAATATGTTTCATACGTCCGTTTATAGTTGTATTATAGCATAAAAATACATAAATAGAACATTATACTAATATTTATTCATCTCTATGCTATTATTTTATAAATTATTTGTATGATGGTATTAGGAGACCTATTCCGATTGCTGTTCACTTTTTTGATGCTTTTAAGTAATTTTTGGTGGAGCTTTATAGTACACCGAGCTCAAAGCGAAGACCTAAACTTAAGATGGGGTCTTCAAATATGGTAGAAGTTATAATGGATGAAGGACTAATAAACTATTACAAGTAGCCTGGAATTATATAAAATTTTGTGATTTTAAGTATATCTTCGCCAATTTCTTAACGGTATATTTGCCAACACAGTAATAGCAACCCTCTCAAGCAACTTGTTTTTAATACCCAATGTATTTAAAATTGTTATATTAATTTCAATTGAATTTGACTATAAATCTTGGCATTGTTTTGATTAATTTTTTTACTTTTGGCATATGATTTACAATAGACTACAAGTCAGTTCATTATGTAGAAAATCAAATAAATAAATGCCTACAATTTTAATCAATTGTAGGCATTGAACAAAATAAAATCCCCATCATGTCAATAAACAGACGAGAACTCTAGAAACATATTGTATCTGTCTCGATGTTAATTGTAAGATTCACATCACTGGAATAATTAGCGATGGAAATAGTGTTGTTCCTTTAGTAGCATCAGTCCCTGACACATGCCTTTTTGTCAATGTGTTGCCATCCAGTCTTAGTATCCCATTCATCAAGATTCCTCTGCTATTAAACTTTTGAACTTTCCCTATCCCCTAATCTTAAAATAACCTTAAAATATCTTTTGTAAGAAACCTTTTTGGATGGAAAATCGTATAGTGATTGGTAATTTTAAACGGTTGTCCTGAAGTATAATTAGCTAGGTTTTTGTTATACAACTGCAACAACAAGAAGTTAGGAGAGAATTCCATGAAAAAAACAGTATTAACATTCACACTTGCAGCATCAGTTCTTGCATTAGGCGCTTGTAGTAATGATTCAGCAACTAATGACAAAGTAATCGCTACTTCTAAAGTTGGAGATATCACTCAAAATGATTTATATGAAGAAATGAAAGCATCTTCGGGAAATCAAGCATTTCAATTTCTAATGATTAAAAAAGTACTATCAGCGAAATATGAAGTGACAGAAGATGAAGTAAACGCTCAATTAGCAGCTGACAAAAAGCAATATGGCGATAATTTCGAAACCCTCATTGCACAACAAGGAGATACAGAATCTTCGTACAAAAAACTCATCGAACTTAACTTGTTAAAAGAAAAGGCATTAGCTGAAGATGTGGAAGTAACAGAAGATGATATTAAAGCTAAATACGAAAATATCAAAAATGAAATCCAAGCTCGTCATATAGTAGTAGAAAATGAAGAGACTGCTAAAAAGGTGAAAGCGGAACTTGTATCTGGAAAAGATTTTGCAGAAGTTGCAAAAGAGTATTCTATCGAAGAAGCAGCACAAACAACTGGTGGGGATTTAGGTTGGTTTAACAAAGCAACTAATATGGATCAACAGTTTTTAGAAGGTGCTTTCGCATTGAAAAAAAATGTTATCAGCGATCCAATTAAATCTAGCTTTGGCTATCATATCATCGAAGTGACGGACAAGCGTGAGATTAAAGAATCATACGAAGATAAAAAAGCCGAGCTTGAAAAGCAATTAAAGCTAGCAAAAGCGGAACCTTCAACGCTATTAACAAAAGTAGCGAAAATGATGAAAGATGCTGATATCAAGATTAAAGATGAAGATATAAAAACAGCGTTAGATGAGTTTTTTGCTGCTGCTGAAACACCAACTGAAACAAATACAACGACTAAAGATGCAGATACATCAACAAAAGAAAGTAAATAATTATTTATATAAAAAGCGTAAGGGCATAAGCTTTTACGCTTTTTTAATGCTTTAAGAAATAATAAAATCTATTGCATGAGGATTACTTTCTACAAGTGATTCTTTTTCCAGATTCCAACGCCTTGTCCCTGAGCAAGCTCGAACAAAATCGCTTGTGGTGACTGAGGAGCTTGCCTCCTTGCTTTTGATGTTATTCAAATATAGGTCTTTATAAAACGAACGGTTTTCTAATAGGAATAAACGTTCAGTACACTCTCCAGTATTTGTTTTGTCTAATGCAAAATGGACCTTTAATCCTTGTCCGAACAGTATGTACCTTCTCCTGTTTCCTGCTTAAAACTTTTACGAAATGGTTTGCCTTTATCTAAGAATGCTTGAACCTGGCTTTCTCCTTTTGAATTATCCAGACCAAGAATTAATTAGCCCCCCTAATCCTAGCGTCATAGCTTCGCTTGTTATAAGAGTTCTAAGTCCCAGCCAACGGAGACGACCGCAGATGATATAGGTCGACTCCTTTTTGTTTTAGAGGAAACTCAATTAATTGTCAAACTCAATAAAATTTCTCCCAAGAATATGATCTGTATGGAGATGGCATAACATAAAGAGAATTGTTCCTTTTAACAAATGTAAAATATGCTTCGCCCTTCTCTGTGGACGATACCCATTTGTATTCCTCTCGAAGAGTACCTTTACCTGATAATACTCCAGGACCACCCAATATATTGACTACTTCATCATAGGTCATG
This sequence comes from Lysinibacillus sp. G1-3, assembly GCF_056322905.1. Lineage (NCBI taxonomy): Bacteria > Bacillati > Bacillota > Bacilli > Caryophanales > Bacillaceae > Lysinibacillus > Lysinibacillus sp. G1-3. The sequence goes on along the minus strand of NZ_JBWHYQ010000006.1, from coordinate 34,771 downwards.
CCTTCTTTAATAGTAGCCGTACTTTCAGCTGTAACATCTGGGTAACTTAAAATCGGTAGATCCTTTCCTTTATAGATCATCATATTTAAATAATTTGTTTTAATGGGCCCTGATATAATAATTTCATTGATGCCATCACGGAATGATTCTGGAGCCCCAAATATGTCAACACTAGGCTTTTTAGCAAAAAGATAATCCAGATCGATTGAGTTAAAATGATCAGCATCAAGAGCTAGAAATTTTTCATAATTGACTGTAGGTTTACCAAAATCTCTCACCTTACGCAATTCTTTATCATAAACATCCTTTTCAAAATCAGATGGGATCAAGTTCACACCTATACTAGAAATATATATATCTGTGTTTTGATTATCCCAACGGACATCTATTCCAAGCAATTCCCCAATAAATCTTAAAGGGACTACAGTTCTTCCATTAATAATCTGACTAGGTGCTTCTGATTGAATATGTTCTACTTCTTCTACACCATGGTTATTCAAATAAGAACTTGAAGTTATAGTAGCCGTATTTTGACCAATTGGTAAAACAACAGTGTAGTTAGTGTTTTCGATAGAGTAAACAATAGTGACTACTTTCTTTTTCGAATCCCATTTCACACCATTCCCTAAATATTCAGATACAAATCGAAGTGGTACAAGCGTTCGATCATTTTTTATTATAGGTTTTTGATCCAATACTACTTCTTTAGTGTTTACAAATACTTTAATAGTGTCGTTAGCACTAGCAGTATTATGAGATGTAAACAAAAAAGTCGTTGTAATGAAAGCTATTAAAACAATATTAAATCTTTTAAACATCGTTCTCTCCTTCAAAATCATATTATTAATACCTCTAATAAGAGCTGTTCAAAAATAATATCGGATTCTACCCTCTTTATTTTATAGAAAGAGTAAGAAAGAGTTTATGAGGACAGAAAGCCTATTAAGGCTAACCAAGAAGAACAATCCACTTTTAATGTAGGTTAATAGCTAATCTATTTAAAGATAAATTAGCTGCTTCAAATAGTTTTTTCAACAAAGTAGGTCACAGTTTATTGACAGTAATAGGAATTTATTTTTGAAAATGGTTCTAAAACAAAATTAAAGAGCATCATTCGTGAATGATACTCCTCTAAAAACCACACTTATTTATGATACGGTTCTCCATAATATGTATTAGTGCGGTTTTTTCCAATCAGATTTATACTGTAATCTAAGGATGTGATTGTAATGAATTTAGAGATTGGCTTTTTACCCAAAAAGTATTATGAAAATGCACCTACAACTGGAGGCTATTACTTTTTTATAAATGAAGGCATTCAATACGCCATTAATATTGGCGAAATGTATTATCCAGACTATACAGACGAACAACTTGCTCTATTTACAGAAAGCTTAGCCACATTTCCACTTTATTATTTATTCGAGCAGAGTGATAGAAAAATTATTGAAGAGTTAAAACAAGAATTACATGATGCACAGCTACCATTTGAAGTATTTTATCAATCAAAAAAGAGCACTTCTTTAATGATTACTGTCATAAATCATCAAGAACTAATGCGCCTAATTCCTATCATGATTTGGCAGCATAATTATAATATGAGCTCTATTTGGTCAAATCGAAAAAGCAATTTTATGGTAGAAAGCAGAATTTGGGACGCGAAACGTACAGATGGGATAGATGCTTCGATAGAGGAGACCATTTGCATTCATTTTAACGAACCAACAACTGCTTTTTTATTTAGTCATGACTTCAAAGGTACAGATATTTTTTCAAACGAAAATCGCTTTTCAACATTAGAAGATGTACAAAAATTACTACCCTCATTTATTAAAACTGACATTATTGAATTTGGATAAATGAAAACCACCTAAAACGCTGACACTCCAACGTTCTAGGTGGTTCTTTTCAAAAACCGCACTTACTTATGATCCGGTTCACCGAAACTAATATTAAATTCATTATAAAAATAGATTTCCTTATTGGACTAACCTGCCAATACCCTAACCTAATACAATTAAACTCAATTATAACTTAGTTTTTTCTTCAACTAAATTGCTCCTTTAGTACAATAAGAAAAAAGGGCTGCATAAGCAACTCGATGATCTTTAATTAAAGCACCCAGATAGTTAAAGAAGATTCAAGATTATAATAAGTGTTTTTGAATTATATAACTTGCTTTCTCCACCAAGTTCGAAGGTAAATCATCCAAAGGAAAAAATTTAATATTTAAACTCTCATTATCATTTATTGATAATATTCCACTAATATTTGATGTAGTGTAAACAGCGGTTACACCAAATATCTCATCCCCATTAGGATATTTATGGTATTCTTTTTCTCCAGATAAAATATCAATAAATCTTAAGTCTTTTGCCTTTAAACCAGTCTCTTCGTATAATTCTCTTATAGCGGTTTCTTCTAAACTTTCTCCGTATTCCATAGCCCCACCAGGGAACCCCCATTTATTATTATCGGAACGTTGTTGAAGTAGGATTTCTCTCATCACATTAAAAACAACAACAGTTGACCCAACCACCATGAGAGGTCTAGTCCCAATAAGTTCTCTCATTTCTTTTAAATAATTCCCCAAATAAATTACTCCATTTCTTTGCTTCGTACTTCAACTATTCTGGAACCTTTAGCTGAACATAAATTATTTAGTTTTTCATAAAATCATTGGTTCAAACAGCATCGAATAGGAATTAGTTACTCTTTCTTAAAATAAACAGCGCCGTTAGTTGAAAAAGAACTTTAGTTTCTAAATAAAGCGGTATTTACGTGAAAATTGCGTGATAATCAAAATAATCGTTAACCCAACAACGAAATACCACATTAAATGAAAAGGAACTATGAACATTAATACACCGAATAAAATAGCTGTTAAAGTGCTAACTTTAATTGATTGTATACTCGTAAATTTATCTTTAATAAAATAATATAAAGTGAATGGTATTGCTAAAGTAAATATCGGAATATAAATTGTTATAATAGATATTTTAATAAGGGATATTGAAAGTACTGCTATTACGAAGCCTATTGACGTAGTAAGAGTTCTTCCTACAAATGCTTTACCTGAAAAATAGCCGTATAGCAGAATAAACATAATTGCTAAACTGGCACAAATTCCCGTTATTAAAACAAATGAATGGCCTATGATGAAAGCAGACATTGAGAAACAAACTAAAGAAATGAATGGCAATAGCAATATTGAAGGATTTTGCATTTTTTCTATATTCATTACATTTGTAAAACCTACAAGAAATAATAAAGTAAACGGAATCGTCAAATATCCTAATTCAAAGTGATTACCGAGATTAATATAACTAACCTCAAGTTTGCCAACCATTATTATTACAAGTGATGCACAAATTTGACCAAATGGCCCCCAAATGCTTGATAATTTAAAAGCTTGCGTAAGCTTATCCGTAATTACAATTGAAATGATGCCAATTAATACAGCTAAATATAACAAGTTTTCCCTCCCGAAATCATTTATTAGAAATACTAAAAGTTAAATATTACTATTTAAAATTATACAGCATATGGAAAAATAACTAAATACAAGAGTTATGCTTATTCAACTAAATTGCCCCGTTAATTGAATAAGAGCTAACGCCCTCTACCCTTGATTAAAATGCAATAATTTAACTAATGACATATCTGTTTCTTTAAAATCATATTTCGTTAATATCATTTGTTCTATAGCTTTTTCAGGGTTCTCTTGATAAATCTTTATAATTACTTCAAAATGTGCCAAAGCTATGTGTTCTGAAGCATTTGTGCAAATTCACGCAGTATTTCTTTATGTTCATCTTTAACAGCTTCATTAGAGAAATATGTAGCAGAGATTTAGTTTGCGCACTGGTCATCTTCTTCACAAATAAAATCTGGAATTTCAAAATCATCAAATGTGGCAGGTCGAAATTTATCTAAAATGGCTAAAGCATAATGTTGATCGCCAATTCGAACAACCCACACTTCAAAGTCCCTTAATCTAATTTTACGTTCAAAATAATCAATCAAACTATAACTTCCCCTTTCAATTTATTTTACTGCTGACAATCAATTGAAATTTAAATAAAGTCCAAATCATCAGTAAATAAAATGAAGAGAATTGTATCATAAGTTATTGCGGTCAAAAATAGAACCACCTAGAACGTTTTCTAAACAATGTTCTAGGTGATTCTTTTTGATAGGAATTAACCATTTTTAGTGTAACAAAGTCAGGGAGAAGTTTTAAAACTTGCTCAAAGCTCAAAAATCTTATGCTACTATTAATTTCAACTTAGACTTTAAAATTTACTTTATTTCTTTAAACAATAACTCCATAAAGTCGCTTTCTTTTTAAATCCAGCTTTAAAATAAACGTGATTTGCCTGATCATTTTGATTATTTACATTTAGTGTTACATGAGTGATTTCATCAAATCGAAACATTTCTGTTAAAACTTCTTTTAGTAGCTTGGTGCCTATTCCGTTTCCTCTGTATTTAGGATTAATAGCTATATATTCTAAATGGGCTTCTTTTGCCGTTAAGTCCATCTCAAAATAAGCATATCCTTGAACGACCCCATCCATTTCCATAATTCTTAAAACATTTTCTTTATTTAATTGAACTCTATTTAAAATTGTATCTGCATCGTAATACGTTTTTGAAAATGCATTTGAATGAATCTTTTTAAATTGCTCATAGTCCGATGTTTTATAATAACGACTAGTAATAGCAACTACATTTTCAAAAGAATCTTTCGAAACTCCAAGTAATAAATGCTCACCTGTTTTATTGGCGTTTATTTGCTCCAGAAATGCTAATTGTCGAGTATTCAGTTCATTAATGAAGAAATAAAAGTTCGAAATTTGTGGATATATCTGCTGCAATGTGCAAAGTAATTTCTCTTGGATTGTTACATCTTCATTTATAGAAAATGGTCCCCACACTTCAGTTGAATCGCCGTCTATATCTAATCCAATAAGTGCTTGTATATGTTCATTATCGTAAGCAGCTACAACCGATGTAAATTCACCATCGATAAAATCTTCCTGTAATGTACTCACTAGTTCTTGTTCATTTTGACCACAATACCCAATGTTATGTTGTTCTTCGATATTTAGCTGTGCAATAAAATGGGCAACTTCCTTTAATTCGGTTGGGTAAATTCTTTTTATTATGTACCGCATATCGCAATCTCCTTAAAGTGATTTTTCTTGATTTTGATGACATAAACGTAAAACATAATTGAGATCAATATCTTCATGTAAATGTTGTGGTGTCCAAGGTATATAGATGTGTGGCTTTACGCCTTTGATAGCGTCGTACTTTAAATCCTCTATTCGGCATTTCTGTCTTTTTCGCTTTAAATGATAAATGTCCATCTTTAAAATCGAGTAAATAGGACTGTATCGTTTCTACAAGATCTTTATCCGTCATATCATCTGTAATGACATAATTTTCAGGACAGTTACTATGCTTTTTATCTAAAAAACCCGCATAATCTCTTTTCATTATTTGAATTATATCTTCGAAGATTTATCTTTTACTATGCATCGTATCATCCCATTCCTTTAAATTTGAATGTAAACGCAAAAACAAATAAAAAATCCCTCTGAATATAGCTTCAGAAGGATTAGTAAATAAATTTATTGTGTACAAAAATAAGCCTCCGAAAAGGTAAGCTTTATAAAAGTATAATAAATAGACAGACTAATCCTATTTTTATTTGAAAATGCATATACATTTTACGTTTAAAAATAGAATTATTTGTTCATCGTCCATTTATCGTCCCTTCAAATTTAGTACATTAATTGTAACATTTGGTTTCTGAAAATTCACTGATTTACTATTGTTAAAATGAAATATATAACAACAATCGCATATAAACATAGTATGGAGAACGGTATAAGTTAGTTCAGGAACTATTAAGAACGTTAATTAAATGGAGCATCGTGCATGTCTGTAAAATTGCAAAAAGTAGGTACAAGAAAAAATCTTGTACCTATTTTTATGTTGTTGCAATTTCCACAACTTCTGCACCCACATGTACGGTTGGTTTTCGATCTTTCCATGGAGCTGATTCTTCTAATTGTTTTCCAAGCTGTAAAAGGGTTAACTCATCGGCGAAGCGTCCTGTGAATTGTAGCCCGATTGGTAAGCCAGACGCACTCATTGCGAGTGGTAATGATAATGAAGGTTGACCTGTTGCGTTAAACAAATTGGTAAACGGCGCGTATGTGAAAATCTGCTCTGTCCATTCAATTGCCGAGATATTAGGATTATTTGCATTTAGCTCGCCAATTTTCGCTGGTAATGTGCCGATTGTTGGACTTAAAAGAACATCATAATCTTCAAAGAATGTCGCTACTTGACGTGATACGAGTGCATTCGTATTAATTGCTTCTAAAAGTGCGCTAGCTTTTAAGTTTTTGCCATATTCATAGCATTGCCAAATGGCTGCTTCAATAGTATCGCGTGATGGAGTTTTACCTGTTAATTCTGCTGCCCCCACAATCATTTTATAAATATTCGCTGTCCAAATATTTACCGTTGCGCGTGAAAATGGTGCTTCTTCGTAAGCTGGTCGAGCTTCGACTACTTCATGTCCTAATTCTTCTAATAATTTTACGGCCTTATGTACGGCCTCGATACATTCCGGATCAACGAATGCACCAGAATTTGTTTCTGTTGTCCAGGCGATTTTCAGTGGACGTACCTTTTGCTGAATCGCTTGACTGTAAGGCATTTCTGGGCTTTGAATAATCGAGTAGCATCCTAAGTCTGGCCCAGCTACTTGGTCCAGTAATGTAGCGGTATCACGAATGGTTTTTGTTTGTGCAAATTCAATTGCTAGCCCATTTAATGCCTCACTATTATAAGGCCCCATTGGCACGCGACCACGTGAAGGCTTTAAGCCAACGATACCACTACATGATGCAGGAATACGAATGGATCCGCCTCCATCATTACCATGCGCGATTGGAACGATACCACTTGCGACTGAAGCAGCTGCACCTCCACTTGATCCACCAGGGCTATGTTCTAGGTTCCATGGGTTACGTGTTGGACCATAAATGACAGCTTCTGTTGCAGCATTATAGCCAAACTCTGGCGTTGTGGTTGTACCGCTTAACACAAAACCAGCGTTTTTAAAACGTTTCATTAATTCGCTATCGACAGACATTACAGCATTTTCAGCAACACGACTGCCCATACTATGTGGCACACCTTCCGCATGCAGCACAACTTCTTTAATTAAAAATGGGACGCCTGCGAATGGTTGATTATCATTTAAAGTTGAAATCGCTTTGTCAGCATGTTCCTCTAACACACTGGCAACGGCATTAATCGAAGGGTTAACTTTTTCAATACCTTGTAACGCTAATTTTGTAAGTTCTTGTGGTGTCACTTGCTTTGTTTTTACTAACTCCGCTAATCCAAGACCGTCATATGATGCGTATTCCTGTAAATTCATCTGATCACCTCGTTAAAATTTTGACTTACAAATTCATCTTAAATTGAAATAATAAAAATTGATATTACCCAAAAGGATAATTTGTTTTGAACGAGAATATATGAGTCTAATAGAGAAAAGGAGGAATTATTTTGTATGAGCAAAAAGAGGTGGAGTTTTTATTAGAAACAACGTTTAGGATTTCGAATATGAATATGCAACAAACAAGTGGAGACTTTAAATTGAATATGTTGCAAGTGTTGAGTGAATGTTTTCAATATGAACATACTATATTTTGGGAAGTAGCAGATGGGGAATTACATGAACAGCCTGTCTGTTTCAATGTAGAGACATATACGATACAAAATTATTTACATGAATTTAAATATTATGATCCTTTACACCCAGTGAATATGAAAAACCAACCCGATATTCAATTAATGCAACGAAATGAAGCAATATCAAAGAAGAAAAAGCGATATTATGTTGAGCGCTTTTTACAAAAAAATGATTTTATCGATGAAATGGTTATGTATCTGTATAATCAGCAAAAGCCAACAGCGGCTATTGGCTTTTTACGAAAAGAAGGAGAATTACCCTTTACAACACAGGATAGTCAAAAGCTATCATATGTAAAGCGGATGATTGAAAATGTTTATTTATTACATCAATATGTTCAGCCAGGCGAGTCATTGCAAATTACACAACGTGAAAAAGAGTTGTTAATATATTTATGTAAGGGCTTTAAAAATGCTGAAATTGCTAGGTTTTTATATGTCAGTGAAAATACAGTAAAGAAGCATCTGCAAAATCTGTATCGAAAATTTCAAGTAACTTCCCGAACGCAGCTTGCTTTAAAATATTCAGAAAGCTTTCGAACATAATAATAAGATGTCGGTAATCGATAAAAACCGAGTGCTATTTTAACCAAAATACTGCTGAACAAAGAGCTGGACTTTCATCAAAAGATATATTTGATATGATTCAATTAATTAAATAATAATAAACAAGGCAAAGGTTTCATGATCAATCTCTACCTTGTTTATTATCTAATTACTCTATTTCTATTGATATTTAATAATCATTTCCCCACCCGTTACAGTAAATCCACCTAACAGGCTTGAATTGTACCTTTACTTCAATAAATCTATTTTTTAATCATGCAACTTTTAGGACAACTTCTCTTCTCATCCGTCTTATAGCATTTGTTTTTTCCATTGCGACAGCACGTCATTGGATTTCGCGATGTCCACTTTTAATGAAACCTGTTTATTTGAGCAACGTTTCTTAGCCTTTTCCCAAGCTTCTTCTAGAGCAGGTAAATAGCTTAAATTTTTTGTAGCTGCGACAAGCTGTAAAAAAATATTCCCTTGAATATAGTACCAGCGAGGGTTCATACTATCTAGTTGAATTGCCTCTTCAATAAGACGTAGTGCCAAATACGGACTGCCTTCATTGCGGTTCAAAAACTGTGCGAAAGCTCCCCAGTAAAGAGCTTTATTTGGTTGTAGTTTTATCGCTTCCGCATATTGCACAAGTGCTTTGTCATGCTCCTTAGCAAGAGCAAAATATTCGGCCATTGTATAGTAAGCATTCGCTTGTGCCTCGGCCGATCCAACCATCAATTCATCAACTACTTTACCAAATTGCTTTTCATCCTCACTTCCTATGTATGCAGCGAGTACATCACGCTCTAGATAAGATCCATCTGTTCGTTCAACACTTTGCTTCATTTTTTCAGCAGTAGGAATAGGCATATTTGCATAACCGTTCTCTTCCAACAATGCGACGTGCTGTTGAATGGTTGAACATGATTCATGTTCTGAAAACGCACTATTAGCTATAAGTGCTTTGGCTAATTGATAGCTTTCTTTCACATGACCATTTATAAATAATTCATTGATTTGTTGAACTTGCTCATCAAATTGATTGATCACTATATAAATCCTCACCTTCACAAAAGAAAAATCTTATAAGTATTTTACCATCTTTAAATCTAAAACAAACTAAATAGCAATAATTTTTCTATAATTCTATCAATTGTTCGGCACTATCTTTATAGAAAGACCATAATACTAGAAGTTAATCTTCGTTAATACTTGGTGACTCATCGGGGATCAGCAATAGAGGAACGTGCGAAAGCGAAGCGACAGCAACAATGTTTTATCTGTGCGAAAGCGAAGCGACAGCAACAATGAAGCGCCCAGTCGGAACAGAAATCAACCCTACGTTTTAGTGATAAGCCTCAAAATCAAAAAGGGTTTGATAAAGTTCTGAATTATGAGATAATTGAAGTATATTTTCATTTTTGAGGCATGTAAACTGTAAATAGGAGGGCTTACTTTGAATAGACGATTGCATTTTGTATCACTTATTATCGGAAATTTGTTAACACTAGGAGCTATTTTCATATATGCTATGCAAAGTCAAGTGGATGTGGCCCTCAGCACATACGCCCTTGTGATGGGGTTCTTAAGCACATCACTACTAATCTTTTTTTATTTATGGGGGGATGAAAAACAACAAATTTCTAATCGTTTTTCTAAATAAGTCGGGTGATTTAAAATAAACAAATTTCCCCTTCTCTACAGTTAGTAGTTTGGGGATTTTTTTCATGAAAAGCTTCTTTTTTTGTGGTATTCCCCTCTGAATACGACTAATTATTGTTGAAAAATAAAAAATTTTGTAGAAAATTTAAAAAGAATGATTGAGTAGTGATTCAATTTTCTGTATAATCAGCTTGTTTGACAATACTTATTTGAACTTGGGGGTAGACAATTGGGTAAAGCATTGATTATAGGAGCTGGCGGAGTAGCCAGTGTTGTGGTACACAAGTGTGTTCAAAATTCGGACGTATTTGAGGAGATTTGTATCGCAAGTAGAACTGTTTCAAAATGTGACGCTCTAAAAGAAAAACTAGACGGCGGAAAAACAAAGATTCATACTGCACAGGTAGACGCAGACAATACGGAAGAGGTTATTGAGCTTATTAAAGCCTTTGGACCAGAAGTTGTTATTAATGTGGCACTACCTTATCAAGACTTAACGATTATGGATGCTTGCTTAGCGACGGGTGTACACTATGTGGATACTGCAAACTACGAGCCACCTGAAACGGCAAAATTTGAATATAAATGGCAATGGGCTTATAAAGAGAAGTTCGAAAAAGCCGGCTTAACTGCTTTACTTGGTAGCGGTTTTGACCCAGGCGTAACGGGCGTTTTCACAGCTCATGCACAAAAACATGAATTTGATGAAATCCACTACATTGATATTGTGGATGCAAATGCTGGTGATCACGGTTACCATTTCGCAACAAACTTCAACCCAGAAATCAACATTCGTGAAATTACAGCGAATGGTCGTTACTGGAAAGAAGGTGAGTGGGTTGAAACTGCACCACTTGAGAAAAAAGAGGTTTATAACTTACCAGAAATCGGACCAAAAGATATTTACCTTTTATACCATGAAGAACTAGAATCACTTGCTAAAAACATTAAAGGCTTAAAGCAAATCCGTTTCTGGATGACATTCTCTGAAAAATACTTAACTCACTTAAAAGTATTAGAGAATGTTGGTATGACTTCTATCGAGCCTATCGAATTTGAAGGACAAATGATTCAACCAATTCACTTCCTTAAAGCTGTACTACCTGATCCAGCATCACTTGGACCACGTACAAAAGGAAAAACTAACATCGGTTGTATTATTCGCGGTCTAAAAGATGGTAAGGAAAAAACTTATTATGTGTACAATGTATGTGACCACGAAGAATGCTATAAAGAAGTTGGTTCACAGGCAATTTCCTATACAACTGGTGTACCAGCAATGATTGGTGCAATGCTAGTGATGAACGGTCAATGGCGTAAACCTGGCGTTTGGAATGTCGAAGATTTCAATCCAGATCCATTCATGGATGCACTAAATACATGGGGTCTACCATGGCAAGAAAGCCATAACCCAGAATTACTTGACCTAGAGTTAGATGCAAAGGAATTAAATCGATGAAGCCAATTGATTTCTCAAAAGTTCCGTCCCCTTCTTACGTAGTGGATGAACGATTATTAACAAAAAATCTAGAACTTTTAAAATCGATTCAAGATCGAACAGGCTGCCGTATTTTACTTGCCTTAAAAGGGTTTTCTATGCATTCAACATTCCCTTTAGTGGGTGAATATTTAGCAGGGATTACGTCTAGCTCATTATTTGAAGCGCAACTTGGCTATGAAAAAATGGGTAAAGAAGTTCACGTTTATGCACCAGCTTACGTGGAGCATGAAATGGACGAACTACTTGGCTATGTTGATCATATTGTGTTTAATTCATTTAACCAATGGAACCAGTATAAGGACAAAGTAAAATCTGCTGGTAAAACAATTGAATGTGGTATTCGTATCAATCCTGAGTACTCTGAAATTGAAACAGCACTTTACGACCCTTGCTACACGAATTCTCGTCTTGGCACAACTTTAGCTAACTTCGACAAGTCACAGCTTGACGGTATTGATGGCTTACACTTCCATGCGATGTGTGAGCAAAACTCAGATACGTTAGAGCGTATTATACAAGTTGTCGAAGAAAAATTTGGTGATGTCTTACATCAAATGAAATGGTTAAACTTTGGTGGAGGTCACCATATTACTCGTGAGGATTATGATGTAGAAAAGCTTGTAAATATCATTAATTACATTCAAGACAAGTATAACCTTCTCGTATATTTAGAGCCAGGTGAAGCTGTTGCACTTAATACAGGTTATTTAGTAGCAACTGTCCTTGATATACAGAAAAACGGTATGGACTTAGCAATTTTAGATACATCGGCAACTTGCCATATGCCAGATGTTCTAGAAATGCCATACCGTCCAATGATTATCGGTTCAGGTCACCCAAATGAACTAGCTCACACATATCGCTTAGGCGGGCTTACTTGTCTTGCAGGTGATGTAATTGGCGATTATTCATTTGAACAACCTTTACAACCAGGCGATCGTCTAGTATTTACAGATATGGCGCATTACTCAATGGTGAAAAATCATATGTTTAATGGTGTAAACCTTCCATCCATCGTTTCTTATAACGATGAAGAAGGCATTAAAGTCATTCGTAAATTTAAATTTGAAGACTATAGCGGCCGACTTTCATAATACCAAAGAAAATCCTCTCCAACTTATCGCTGGAGAGGATTTTTTACGGCTTCATATTCATCCAACTATCAACATGATGAATGGCAAAACCATTATAGCTTGTTTTATTGGCATACTGTTTATGAACTTGTGCTAACTGTTTATTCATATAGGCTTCTCCATCTTCATAGAAGGTAATATTTTTTCCTTCATTAGAGGCTCCTGTTTCCACACCAATAACAATTGATTTGTTTACTTTTTTGCCATAATCTATTTCATGTTCAACAATTTTAATAATATCTTTAGCAGCATCTCGATAAGCCATTATTGAAACACTTTCCACTTGGTCAATGACCCAGTTCGCTAATAAACCTTGACCAAATTGGTTATTATATGAGACTTCGTCAAACCAAAATGGCATATCTGCTTCTAAAGGCAATTGTAATTGCTCAGTACTCCCTTTGGCTCTAGTGAGGAGCGCTTGATAGGATTCAATTGTTTTTTCTTGGTTCGAGCTCCAACCACTATTTAAGTAAGGCTCCACATCGAGATGAACTCCAGAAAATTGCTCTGTTACTGCTGCATTTTCATTATATGATTGTATCCAATCAAACAGCTGATCCTGCATTTTATAGCCATCTGCTGATACCCAGCTTGCAGAACCATCCAACGCATATACTTTTATACCTTTTGTCGTAGCTTTATTGATAAAACTTTTGTAATCGTTACTTGCTATATCACTATTAATTTGTAAATATAATTTCTTTACTTGTTTGCCTTCTAAAAATGAGAGTACCCCTGATTCATCTTCAACAATCTTTGTCGTATCCCATAACCAAGTAGCCTTATCTTGCATGGACTTTGCGTCAACCTTTCCCATTGTTAATCCTAGCACACTTACAATTGTTACTATAAAAACAATAATTGTTTTTAATAGTGAACGTACCATATAATCACATCTCCATTCTATTTGCCGAGGCTCATAGAACAGAACCTGGCAACCTGACGATCATGCACTAAAAATAGTGTTTAGACTCACGGCTTTGCGTCCTTCCCTTTCGGTGAAGTTTGCCTTTTACAGTAGTTTTCTTCCCTTACATAATACGACGTTAAAACGAAGATGTCTGTAGGTATTACGCATAAATTTTATTAACAACTTTCAACTAGAAAAAAAGAACACAGGTTATTTTTACTATATCAACATATAAACATAGAAGAGATTATCTATAAATATTCCTTTAACTGAAAAACAATTTATACGTAATGTATCCTATAAATAACACTAAAATTAATACTATCGTTTCTTTCCAACCCATACCATTTAAATCCCCACTACTCCCCCTATTTACCCCATCGTTTAAAGCACCCGTAGGATTGTTTTTTAATTCATTTTGTCTTAAATTCTCTCTTTTTTCTTCTGGCGTTTCCTTTTTTTTTGAATCCATGTGACGAATACCTCCCAAAATAATTATTTAATTATTTACGAAATATATCTTCTGAAGATGAGGTCTTGTAGATAGAGGACCTCAGACTAAGTCCACGGCACCTCTCCCCCTCAGTAACCGTCGGAACAGAAACCACCTTTGTTTTTACGATGAACTTCAAGACACTGGCAGAAAAAAGTTAAAAAAGAGACAGAATCACATATTTGTAATTCTGTCTAGACCATCCACTTTGATGTGTATTATTGAATTAATTTTTAGCTTTATAAAACTCAAGCCTCTACGTTTTCTTTTTCATTTTCAAGCATTTTGTGCAAATAATTAATTATTTCACGTATACCTTCTAATGAATTCACAAGTATTTTCGGGTCAACGTAAGTAATCATACGATTTTCTAGATTTGCCACAGCTGTAAAGTAGCGTGTTTTTGAATAATTTACTAGTCCCATCTGTTTTAATACCGACTCATCAAAATCAAGAATTTCACGAGCTTCTGTGACAAGTAATCCATAATTCACAACATCCGTGTTCAACACAATAATACGTGCTGTTGCAGCATTAGAGGAACGATTATAAAGAATACGCTCAAAATCAAGCACTGGCACAAGCTCGCCACGAATTCTTGTGAAACCTAGAAGATAATTAGGTAAATGAGGAATCGGTGTTACTTGCTCTAACTTTTCAATCGAAATCGCTTGCTCCACAGGCACTGCGTATTCCTCTGTACCACAAGCAAAAACTACTGCCTTCACACTTTCCATGCGGTCACATCCTTCGGTTCTGTTGTTATTTTTTCGCAGATTCTTTTACGATTTCAACAAGTAAATCTGCTAATTTTTCTAATTCTTCTACTGGGATCTTTTCATTTGTTGTATGAATGTCCTCGTATCCAACTGAAAGATTGACTGTAGGGATGCCAAAACCTGCAATAACATTAGCATCGGAACCTCCGCCTGAAATACCTAGCTTTGGTGTGAGATCGATGTTCTGTGCAGCTGCGATCGCTACTTGAACAACTTTATCTGATTCTGTTACACGGAATCCAGGATACATTAGCTTTACTTCAACTTCTGCCTTTGCCCCTAATGAAGCAGCAACTTGCTCAAACGTCTCCTGCATATGCTGAGTCTGTGCATCTAACTTCGCTTTGTCGATTGAACGAGCTTCCGCAAGAATCGTTACTTCATCACACACAATATTTGTTGCCTGACCACCTTCAAAACGACCAATATTTGCTGTTGTTTCTTCATCTAATCGACCTAGCTTCATTTTTGCAATACATTTAGAAGCAACCGTAATCGCTGAAATTCCTTTTTCTGGTGAAACACCAGCATGCGCTGTTTTACCAATTATTTTAACGGAAAGTTTCGCTTGAAATGGAGCTGCTGTGACAATTCCTCCTACTTTACCATCACTGTCGACAGCAAAGCCATATTTCGCCTTAATTTTAGATGGATCTAACTCTTTAGCGCCAACAAGGCCACTTTCCTCGCCAGCTGTAATAATAAATTCAATATCACCGTGTTCGATATTTTGCTCTTTTAAGCGTTTAGCCATTTCAAATAATGCAGCGATACCAGCTTTGTCATCAGCACCTAAAATAGTTGTACCGTCTGAAACAATATAGCCATCTTCACGAAGAGATGGTTTAATCCCTTTACCTGGGACAACTGTATCCATATGAGAAGTAAAATAAATTGGTTCGATATCTAATGAACCTTTTAGCGTAGCAAGTATATTACCTGCTCCATGCCCGTTTCTAGTATGTGCATCATCTTGTTCTACTGTAAAACCAAGCGCTGTTAGTTTGTCGACTAAAACCGGCGCAATCACTTGTTCATATTTTGTTTCTGAATCGATTTGTACGAGCTCAAAAAACTCTTCTACTAAACGACTTGTCATGTTGTAGGACTCCCTTAGTTTACGTGTTTTTCCACGTCATAGTTATCTTCTATATTTTAGCACACTGCTGCGTTTGGGAAAATAAAACGATTACATTGTTTTTCAATTGATGGTTGTAATTACCCACTTCTATTCGATTAATTCGCAAATTATATACAGGTGAAAATCCTGATAATTATGGAAGCACCTTGTTTCAGATTGAAAGGAAATGAGCACTTAACATATATATAAACGGCTGAACAAATATAGAATGGACAGTTCGATGACTAACATGACAAATCATGTTTTCGTTATCTTCATAACATACTGGTCAGAACCGTTCATGAATTCACACTGCTCACCTCAAGGAAACGAATAGATTGAAATGTAAATCACTAAGAATTTAAAAGTATTATTTATCTGGTAGTTAGGTTTTTAAATGAACTTTGTAATGGAAAATTACGTTAAAATATTTTATAGATTATTAACGTCAATTTTTTTGGAGTGGTGACTTGAAGAAAAAAGTTATAGTTATTGTATCTTTGTTAGTTGTAATTATATTGTTGCATTCAACACCCAGTATGGCATTAAGAACACATATATTTTTTATGGGTTATCCAAAGGCCGCAATTTCTTCAGGAATTATTGAAGATAAAGAACATAATGAAGTAAATAAAGATAAATTTGCCGAATTAAATGCCAAAGCGTACTCCCTAACAAATCCTCCAATAGAAAAAGCTACTCATGGCGAATTAAGAAACTTTCTCGTGAGGAAATTTGGCTTTTTACATTTTGCAGATTACTACGGTGATACTTAAAAACGTTCGTCAGTCAAACGAGGACTTTACACAAAAAAAACGCTCAAATTACTGAGCGTTTTTTTCTCCCGATCAACCGAACCCGTTAGAAAAAGGGAAAATCTTTTCACAGTTTACTTTACATCTACGTTTTAAAAGATCGCTTCTTTTTCTTTTTGCAGAGACTGCAAATAATCATCTGCCTTGTTATGTTTATCCTGTAGACGCAAAATTGTATTATGTACATCATCTTGTACACGAGATACCTGATCTCTTGCAGTGGATATTTTAGAATGGACAGACCAAGCTGAAAAAATATCATCAAAGAAATAGTCCGCAAATTTCACAAATCCATCTGTATCAACTTGTAATGATTTCGTTGACATATCATGTACATCCAGCAGTTCATTATGGAAGCGTTGTAACGCAATTTGAGCATTGTGAAGATAATTTTCGGTCTTATCCAGTGCATCATGCTTTAAATGCGTAACAAAGAATCCTCCACCAAAAAACGTATCCCAAGTTGAATACCCATTAGCGGAATGCAATGACTCTGCTGCTTGTCCAAGCTTAGTAAGTGCTGTTTCACCAGCCGCTTCTGCTTCCTTTATCTCTATCAGTAGTTGTTTCGTAAGCATTTCCTCATGAGCTAATTGTTCAAGTCTTTTTGCCTGCTCAGGCTCATGGATTTGTAAGTAGCCTTTCTTTTTAGCATTTAATCGGCTTAAAGCTTCTTGTAACTCTTGTTCATTAATTTGAGAAAGCTTGGTGTTTATTTGCCCCAAATCATGTGTCAAATCAACATCCATCTTCTTTGCTTCATTTATTTTTAATTCAAGAATAGCTGCCTTATCAATTTTTTCTACACGTAGCTCATCTTGTTGCCCTGTCCACGTACGAATCATATTCATAAAAGAAAAGCCTTCTAACTTATCGAGTCTCAAACGAATTTGATTGAGTGCTTTAGAATGTTTGTCAATTTCCTGTTGGGCATGCCCGATTTGCTGTTCAATTAATACCTTTTGTTCACTTAATCTACTGGCAGTTCTTAATTGTGCATGTATTATTCCTTGCTCTTTTTGTAATTGTTTCCATTCCATTCATCTCAACTCCTCATACATATATGTACGGATGAAATGCAAATATGTTTCAATTATCTGTTATTAATAATTAATCTATTATTATCAAGCGTGTTTATTAACCGTTTTTACCCACTCTAATTAGAAGGCTCTGATTTCCTCTACAGGCTACTCGCTTTCCTGCGGGAGTCGAGTAGCCCTACGCTACAATCAGTTAAAATGAGCATACATTAGCAAAATATCAACAAAAAAAATCCGCTTATCAGCCAATAATAAACCTATATTTTCCTATTCAATACGACTGTTTTATTATCTAAAGTAGAAAAGCCTAGGAATCCGAATGGATACTAGGCTTGTACAATTGTTATAGAGGAATATTTCCGTGTTTTTTCTCTGGACGCGTTTCGTGTTTGTTCGCTAACATATCTAGCCCTTGAATTAGCTTAATACGTGTATCACGTGGATCGATAACATCGTCCACCATACCGCGAGATGCCGCAACGTATGGGTTTGCGAATTTTTCTTTATATTCTTCAATTTTCGCTGCACGAGTTGCTTCTGGATCTTCTGATTTGGCAATTTCACGCGCGAAGATAATATTAGCTGCACCTGCCGCACCCATAACAGCAATTTCTGCATTAGGCCAAGCAAATACTAAATCAGCCCCAATTGATTTAGAGTTAAGCGCAACGTACGCACCGCCGTATGCTTTACGGAGAATCACAGTAATTTTTGGTACAGTTGCTTCTGAGTATGCATAAAGAATTTTCGCTCCGTGACGGATAATACCACCATGCTCTTGTTTAACGCCTGGGAAGAATCCAGAAACGTCTTCAAATGTGATGATTGGTATATTGTAAGCATCACAAGTACGAATGAAACGAGCAGCCTTGTCTGAAGAATCAATATCTAACCCACCGGCTAATACTTTAGGTTGGTTACATACAAGACCAACTGATTCACCAGCAATACGCGCAAAACCAACTACTACGTTTTTTGCAAATTCTGAATGCACTTCCATAAATGAACCTTCGTCCACGATTTGCTCGACTACTTTACGAACATCATAAGGACGAGTTGTTTCGATTGGTACCGTATCCACGATTTCTGGACGATAGTCGTCACCCTCTGGACGTGCCTGGCGTGGAGCTTTTTCTTTATTATTTTGTGGTAAGTAGCCTAATAGTTTCTTGATTTGATCAATCGCTGTTTCTTCAGAAGGTGCGCGGAAGTGTGCGTTACCACTTATAGCGTTGTTTACTTTAGAACCACCTAAATCTTCAGCAGAAATTTTTTCACCTGTTACCGTTTCGATAACTTTAGGTCCTGTAATAAACATTTGAGATGTTTTATCAACCATTAGAATGAAGTCTGTAATTGCTGGAGAATATACCGCCCCACCAGCACATGGTCCCATGATAACTGAGATTTGCGGAATTACCCCAGAGTAGATTGCATTACGATAGAAAATATGACCATAACCATCAAGTGAAAGTACGCCCTCTTGAATACGAGCACCACCTGAATCATTAATACCGATAAATGGTGTACCATTTTTTGCTGCTAGATCCATTACTGTTGCCATTTTTTTGGCGTGCATTTCACCAAGCGCTCCACCAAATACTGTGAAGTCTTGAGAGAATAAGTATACTGGACGTCCATTAATTTTACCGAAACCAGTTACTACTCCGTCGCCAGGACCTTCCATCTTGTCCATGCCGAAGTCTACTGTACGGTGTGTAATGAATGGGTTGATCTCGAAAAATGTACCTTCGTCTAGTAATAATTCAATACGCTCACGAGCAGTTAATTTGCCTTTATCATGTTGCTTCTCGATGCGCTCATAGCCGCCACCAAGTTCAATTACTGTCTTACGGTCATACAACTCATTAATTTTGTCGAACATATCCATACTGATCACTTATCCCCTTTTCCACTTTTATCGCATAACTCATATAACACACCGAAAGATGATTTCGGGTGCATGAAAGCAACCTCTGCACCACCAGCACCTGGTCCTGGCTCTTCTGATAAAAGACGTACACCTTTTTCACGAAGCTCAGCCATACGCTCACGAATCCCCGTTACACCGAAAGCTACATGGTGAATACCTTCTCCACGTTTTTCGATGAATCCATGAATAGTACTTTTTTCACTCATCGGTTCTAATAATTCAATTTTTACATTACCCGCATCTATGAATGCAACACGAACCTGTTGAGATTCTACTTCTTCCACTTTTAGCAGCTTTAAGCCTAAAGTTTCTGTATAATATGTAATGCGTTCATCAAGATTGCGGACCGCAATCCCAATATGATCTACTTTCTCCATGGTGACATCTCCTTCTGTTATGGTACATAATCTATTTTACAGACTTTTTCGTCAAAACTCTACTACTTGAGAAATTTTTCAGATTTGCTAAACTATTTATAAGAAAAGAAGGAGCGAACGAGCATATGAGTAATAAAAAATTTCAAAAAATCGTAGTTTATACTATGGTCGCGATCATGGTAATTTCAACTCTAGCATTCGGCCTATCGATGATAGTTTAATGAAAGGCTAGGCGTCCGCATTACTGCGGGCGCTTTTTCTTTACCTTTATTCCCTTAAAAGACTGCTTTATTTCTAAATATCGATCCATTTCCTCAATAAATTGATAAAGTGCCGCTTGTGCTAAAAATTGCTCATGATTTTTCGGCAATGGTAATTGGGCGAAATCTACCTTTACTTGCTCTAATTTTTCTCTAAATTGACTAGCCGTATTTCCTGAATGAACATGTTCACCGAGGTCTTGTAAAAAGTCAGCAACGATCACAGCCTCTTGTACTATAACAGGAAGCGCCGTTATTTTAGGCAGAACTCGATCTATAATTTCCAGCTGCTGTTCACGCATATCAAAATACACGTAGTAGTCATTTTCTCGCCTCGTAAAATGATTTTCAACATCTTTAAACGCTAGGGATTTTGCACTATTCAATACTTTAATTGCTTCAATAATTTCCTGCCCATCCCACAATGTATCGCCTTCTCTTAAATAGTTGGCAATTTCTAAAAAAATCTTACTGTAAAGTTCCTCAATTTTAACTCGATAGTAATTTAATTCCTTTTGAATGTCTGGCATATACATATTTATAGCTATTCCCGTCCCATAACCAATTGCCATTAATGCGAATTCATTATAAACAAGCGCTAATGAAAAGCTTTTAGCTGCATATATATGCATGATAATAACTGCACTAGAGACAAAGCCATCCGCTACCCTTAATGACACGATTGTTGGTATAAAAATGAGTAGCATACCTGCTAATGCAAGTGGATGATAGGAAAATAGCTCAAAGCTCAAAAATGCATAAAACATTGCGATAATACTTGCGACAAATCGTGTATAAGCAGCATGAAGAGATTTTTTCTTCGTTGGCTGTACACATAATATTGTTAGAATACCAGCAGATGCATAAGAAGCTAATTCAAAGTATTGGGCAATGGCAATAGCGAGTGCTGCGCCAAATGCCGTTTTTAATGTACGATAGCCGATTGAAAACTTCTTCAAGTCGACTGCCTCCTATCTTTTAGTACTCTACTTATTTTATTCAATTTAAAGAAAACTATAAGCTAATCGTTTAGCCAATATTACAAAAATTCTAAATGCAATTCTACTGAAATCAGTGGAGAAAGCGATGCTAACCGGAGAATTTTTTAGTAGTAAGACTCCGCAGACATTTTATAGCCTGCGGAGTTTTCTGCTAAATGAATAGCTTTTCTATAATTGAATAAAATTAAAGTTCGTCGCAGTATTCCTCAAAGTTTGCTTGTAAGTTTGTTACTACTGACATTGGGTCATGACCTTCAATTTCATAGCGTCCAACTTCTGCTACTACTTGTCCATCCTTTAATAACACAAATGATGGGGATGATGGTAAATGATCTTCACCGAAGTGATAACGAGCAGCTGCAGTTGCTTCTTTATCTTGACCAGCAAACACCGTTACAAGATGATCTGGACGTTTATCGTAATGTACGCATTGTGCTGCTGATGGACGTGCAATACCTCCTGCACAGCCGCATACTGAGTTTACCATGACTAATGTTGTACCTGGGCGAGCAAACGCCTCTTCAACAGCTTCAGGCGTGCGAAGTTGCTCATAACCAGCAGCCTCAATTTCTGCACGTGCTGTTTTTAAAATTTCTTGCATAAATAAATCGTAATCCATATTCATATAGCGATAGCTCCTTTCAAGATCGCGTCATCATTAGCAATTATATCTCGACATAATTGCGTCCAGTGGCTTTCACTTTTTTCAGCTGAAAGAAGTGAAACTTACTAGCTTTAGATATTCGACGCTCATACATCTCCTATCATAGCAGTTAGTGACGAATTTGTGCACCTACTTGCTCATATATTAGATGATATTATTTCTGTGATTGTTCATCGCTAAATAAACGATCTACACCTTGTGTAACTGTCAACTGTCCATTTAAAATTTGACGTTCTAAAAGCTGCACTTGTGATTTCCGTTCTGGATTACCATAAAACATATCAATTAACTGGTCGGTAATCATCGATTGGAACCAATCTCTTGTCTGATTTTGACGTCTGATTGACCAGTAATTATTTGCCTCAACGATTTGTCTGAACTTCCCTATTGTATCCCAGACTTTGTCGAGACCACGTTTTTCCCACGAGCTTACCGGCATTGCTGTGGACATCCAACCTGGAGTTGCAGGCTGTAAGAAATGTAAAATTTGCTTGTACTCGGATACCGTTTTTTTAGCCAGACGAACATTATCACCATCAGCCTTATGAACAACAATAGAATCCGCTAACTCCATAATGCCCTTCTTCATGCCTTGTAACTCATCTCCGGCACCTGTTAAAACTAACAGCAAGAAGAAATCAACCATCCCTCGGACATACGTTTCACTTTGTCCAACACCAACTGTTTCTATTAAAATGACATCATAGCCAGCCGCTTCACATATAAGCATCGTTTCACGCGTCTTTTTATGAACACCCCCTAGGGTACCAGCTGATGGAGAGGGACGAACAAAAGCATTAGGTTTTTTCACGAGCTCTTCCATTCGAGTTTTATCACCTAAAATACTTCCTCCCGATAAAGAAGAGCTCGGATCGATTGCAAGGACTGCCACTTTTTTCCCCAACTCACAAAGCATCGTTCCGAAAGCCTCAATGAACGAACTCTTTCCTGCACCAGGCACGCCTGTTATCCCAATCCGGACACTGTTTCCTGTATGTGGTAGAAGCTCCTGTAAAAGCTCTTGTGCTTGCACTTTATGTGTTGCATTTGAACTTTCAATGAGTGTAATAGCTTTTGACAAGTGTGTACGAGAGCCTGCACGTACTTCTTGTGCAAGCTCCTGTATGTTTAAATTGTCTGCTTTTTTCTTTCGGAACTTTTTCGGTGTACCATATTGCATTCCGTCGTGAGTTGCCTCTACTCCGTCCATAACAAATAGCGCACTTTCAGGCATTCCTTTATTTTTGTCCATTATTCAGACACTTCCTCATAGCCTAAACGTTTGTAAATCTCTTCAATAATCTTTTGTGCCGATACAGGAATAACTGTACCAGGTCCAAAAATAGCTACTGCACCAGCTTCATAAAGGAATTCATAATCTTGTGCCGGAATAACGCCTCCAACAATAATAATGATATCTTCACGGCCCAGTTTTTCTAGCTCCGCTACTAATTCAGGAACTAATGTTTTATGACCTGCAGCTAATGAAGAAACACCAATGACATGAACATCGTTTTCCACAGCCATTTGAGCTGCTTCAGCAGGTGTCATAAATAATGGTGAAATATCAACGTCGAAGCCTAAGTCTGCATAGCCTGTTGCTACAACTTTTGCACCACGGTCATGTCCATCTTGTCCCATTTTCGCTACTAAAATACGTGGACGACGACCTTCATTTTCAAGGAACTCCTCTGTCATTTGTTTCACTTCAGCAATTTGCTCTTCATCTGAGAAGTTTGCAGAGTACACACCAGAGATTGAACGGATTACTGCCTTATGGCGACCTGAAACAACTTCGATTGCATCAGAAATTTCTCCTAATGAAGCACGAGCACGCGCAGCATCTACTGCAATCGCTAATAAGTTTTCTTCGCCATCTTGCGCCGCTTTTGTTAAACGAGCTAGATGTTTTTGTACTTCTGCTTCATCGCGCGCCGCCTTCATAGCTTCTAAACGTTCAATTTGTTTTTGACGAACTAATGTATTATCAATGTCAAGAATGTCGATAGGTTCTTCTTTATCTAAACGATATTTGTTTACACCAACGATCGTTTCTGTTTTAGAGTCGATCTTCGCTTGACGTTTTGCAGCAGCTTCCTCGACTTTCATTTTTGGAAGACCTGTTTCAATCGCTTTCGCCATACCGCCAAGCTCTTCGATTTCTTCAATTAAAGCCCATGCAGATTTTGTAATCTCGTCTGTTAATTTTTCCACATAGTACGACCCGCCCCATGGGTCAATAACTTTCGTCATAGCCGTTTCTTCTTGTAGGAACAGCTGCGTATTACGTGCAATACGCGCAGAGAAATCAGTTGGTAGAGCAATCGCTTCATCAAGTGCATTTGTATGAAGCGATTGAGTATGCCCCATTGATGACGCATTTGCTTCGATTAATGTACGTGTCACATTGTTAAATGGATCTTGCTCTGTTAAAGACCAACCAGATGTTTGTGAGTGTGTACGAAGTGCTAATGTTTTCGGGTTTTTCGGATTAAACGTTGACATCATTTGTGCCCAAATTCGGCGTGCAGCACGCATTTTTGCAACTTCCATGTAATAGTTCATACCGATTGCCCAGAAGAATGATAAACGTGGTGCAAAGGCATCAATATCGATTCCAGCTTTAAGCCCTGTACGAACATATTCAAGTCCATCTGCTAATGTATACGCAAGTTCAATGTCATTTGTTGCTCCAGCTTCTTGAATATGGTAACCAGAAATCGAAATAGAGTTAAATTTTGGCATATATTTCGCCGTATATTCAAAAATATCTGCAATAATTTTCATAGACATTGCCGGCGGATAAATATATGTGTTACGAACCATGTATTCTTTTAAAATATCGTTTTGAATCGTACCCGCTAATTGGTCAGGAGTCACTCCTTGCTCTTCAGCAGCAACGATATAAAATGCAAGAACTGGCAATACAGCACCATTCATTGTCATAGAAACTGACATTTGGTCCAAAGGAATTTGGTCAAATAAGATTTTCATATCTTCTACAGAGTCAATCGCTACACCGGCTTTACCAACATCCCCTGTTACACGCGGATGGTCAGAGTCATAGCCACGGTGAGTTGCTAAGTCAAAGGCAACAGAAAGACCTTTTTGACCCATTGCTAGATTACGTTTATAGAATGCATTTGATTCTTCAGCTGTTGAGAAACCAGCATATTGGCGAACAGTCCAAGGACGAGCTACATACATAGTAGGGTATGGACCGCGCGTATTAGGCGCAATACCTGCTACATCATTTAAATGCTTTGCCTCTTTAATATCTTCTTTTGTGTATATATCTTTAATTTCGATACCTTCATTAGTCATGAATTTTTCTTCTGACGCTTGAGGCGCTTCTGCTGCTAAAACTTTTTCGATTTCAACTGCACTAAAATTTGGCTTGCTCATCGTTGGACCTCCTTCATGCTAGCGAACACTGAATTTAATTTTTCAATGATGTTCTGTCCTGCGAAAATAAAGCCGTTTAAGCCATTTGCTAACCAAGCTTCTTCTTCGTCTTTAAATTTACCTGCAACGTCAACAATTATGTTTGCTCGTTTGCCAGCTAAAATGGCTGGTACTAATTCTTTTGTATCGTCATCATTACCTGCAATGACTACATATGTTGCTTCTGTAGCATTTAACCAAGCTAATGCTTCTTCAGCTGTAGCAATTGGTTCACTTTTTTCTGGTACTAGACCTACAGTATTTAAGAATCCTGACACGAAGTCAGCACGTGGTTTTGAGCTTTTTAGTGTACCTAATGCTAAGATTCCTGTTGTTACATTTGCTGCTGTCATTTCCGCACGTAAATGTTCAAAAGGTTTAGCAATGCGCTTAATTTCTGCAAAAGCTGGGTTTGTTGCGCTGTCAAGCACATCTGCTGGATTAGCATAAATATTTGTACCGATCAATGATTGCTTACGTGTTTGTACCGCTTTAATACGAGCTTGGTAGGATTTTTCTAGTTCTTCCGCAAGCTTTCCAGATGCAGTGTAAGCGTCGATACCTCCAGCTGCTTCAATTTCTAAAAATAATGTCCAAGCTTCTTTCACAAAATCTGCTGTTAATGACTCAATAAAGTAAGAGCCACCAGCTGGATCTATAACTTTTAAAACATTTGTTTCTTCTTTTAAGATTAAAGATACATTTCGTGCAATACGAACCGATTGATCTGTTGGTTTCGTTAATGCATCATGAGGGTGAACTGTAAAGACATCCGCACCACCAATTAAGCCAGAAAGAGTTTCATTTGCCGAACGTAATAAGTTTACATAAACATCCAGCTTCGAGAAACTTCTTAACGATGTTTCAGCAATCGTTGGAATTTTTATGCAATTAGATACTCCATATGCAGATGAGAACGCTTTCCAAAGTACTTTAAAAGCACGGAGTTTGGCAATCTCTGTAAAGAACTGTGTATCCACTGCAAATGATACATAAAACTTCTTCGCGAACGCATCAAAGCTTTCTTCTTGATTTGCGTATTTTGCGGCTAATGCAAGTGCATAAGCTAACTCTTGCACTGCGTTTGCGCCTTCATTATGATAAACCGTTGTGTCCGCACCGACTGAGCGCACGTTCGGGAAATTATTTAAAAATATAGGATTTTTAGATACGATGAAGCCTTTTACAGCTTCTCGCTGATTATCTGCTATTTTGTCGAATACTGCTAATAATGGGTCATTTGAATTTTCAACCGACATTTTAAACGAATATTCAGAGAAATAAGTCGCTAATTGTGCCACTACTTCTTCAGTCCATTCAAAATTCACACGGCTATCAATTGTTACTACTTCATTGCCTCGAGCTAAGCTATCATCAAGCTGTGCGAAAAACGCATCGCTTGTTTCAGCATATATTTGCTGTGCCACTCGAAATGCTTCGTTATTTTGTAGGGAACGGATCGTAGCAACTTGTTTATCAAGTTCTTCTCCAAGTTTTGCTACTAAACTTTCTTGGGTGTAAAGAGGTTCTAATGTAATACCTTCACTCGTTTTCGTTAAAAGAGACTCGAGTGGTTTCCCTTTTAAAGCCTTGATTGCTGCATCTTGCCATTCTGAATAGGACGGCTTTTCAAATTCAATATTTTTCATGTTGTTTGACATGCGGACGCTTAATCAGCTTCCCCCCTTAGTAGTTTCTATTTGTTATTCTACATGACAAATTGCGACTCGCAAAGCAAAAAAAAATCGGAAACCGTTATATAACAGGCTTCCGACAAGTCATCAGTAGACTGACGTTGAAGATTTATTTGTATTTTCGAGTATTTCTTTAACTCTATTTAGGAATTTACCACAAACAAGTCCGTCAAGAACTCGATGATCTAAAGATAAACATAAATTCACAATATCTCGTGCTGCGAACATTCCACCAGGTAAAATAACTGGTTTTTTCACAATACTTTCCACCTGGAGGATGGCCGCTTGTGGGTAATTAATGATGCCCATCGACTGAACAGAGCCGAATGCACCCGTATTATTAACCGTAAATGTACCACCTTTTATATCATCCATCGATAATTTTCCGGCGCGAACTTTCCCTGCAAGCTCATGAATTTCCTTCGCAATGCCTTTAATCGATTTTTCATCAGCGTGTTTTATAACAGGAACAAATAACGCATCATCTGTTGCGACTGCAATAGATATATTAATGTCATGCTTTTGAATAATTTTGTCCTCTGCCCACATAGAGTTCATCATCGGGAATTCCTTTAGAGCTTGAGCCACAGCTTTTACAAAGAAAGCAAAATACGTAATATTAAATCCTTCTTTTTGCTTAAACTCAGCCTTTATGCTATCACGGTATGCTACTAGATCTGTGACGTCCACTTCCATCATCATCCATGCATGCGGCACTTCATGAACGCTTCGTACCATATTATTGGCGATTGCACGGCGCACCTTTGTTACCGGAATTTCTATATCGCCTGCTTGCATTGGTTGTGTAGGTGTGACCGCTTTCGTATTCTCTTGTGCTGCATGTGTTGTATCCGGTGCTGATTGCGGAACTTTTTCATCGACTACAGGTGATGTTTCCACTAAAGGCGTTGGAACATTCCCTGTTTCAATCAGTTTCATTAGGTCTTTTCTTGTAATACGTCCACCTTCACCAGTACCTGTGATTTGATCAAGGGCAATTTCATACTCTTGTGCAAGTCGAAGAACAGCTGGTGAATAACGTACTTTATCCTGACGAACTGTTTTTTGCAATTCTCTTGAAGCTGTAGTTGGTTGCTGAGTTTCCTGTTTCTTTTGTACACCTGCATTTAAAATTGCAGTACTTACCGCTGATTTTTTAGCTGGAGGTGGTGGAGGTAACTCACTGTCACCTGCTATTTCAACGGAACAAACGACTGCACCAACCGGTAACGTTTGCCCTTCCTCTGCAAGAAGCTCTGATATGACTCCTTCAAAAGAAGATGGGATTTCTGCATTTACTTTATCTGTAACAACTTCTGCTAGTGGATCATATTTTTTTACTGTATCACCTGGTTTGACAAGCCATTTTTCAATCGTACCTTCAGTTACACTTTCGCCGAGCTGTGGCATTGTAATATTTTGAATAGCCATCATCTATTCCCCCCATCAATTATGCCTAGGTGTAATTGTATCTATCAAATTACTATCATATTTTATACTATACTCATCACCATAAAGTGGGGTTGATTTCCGTACCGACTTGACGCTCTCCTAGGGGCGTCCAATCCCCCTAGGAGGAGTAACCCTGTCTCAACTCCAACCAACTTATATACACGACATAACGTTTTAAGAAATGTCATCCCGAACTTTCGATGAAGAGTCTTAAATTCGTTTAAAAGCTTCTATCATCACATGAGTGGATAACAGAAATAGATCCATTTATATTAGAATGCGGCAAGTTCTCGCATCGCACGCTCTACTTTATCAGGGTTAATCATAAAATATTTTTCCATCGTCGGTGCGTACGGCATTGCCGGAACATCAGGTCCTGCAAGACGTTGAATTGGTGCATCGAGTTCAAATAAACAATGCTCTGCAATGATTGCTGCAACTTCACTCATAATGCTACCTTCTTTATTATCCTCAGTAACTAGTAAAACTTTACCTGTTTTACTTGCCGCCTCAATGATTGCTTCTTTATCAAGCGGATAAACCGTGCGTAAGTCAAGAATATGCGCTGAAATACCATCTGCTGCTAGACGCTCTGCAGCTTGTAATGCAAAATGGACAGCTAAACCATACGTAATAACAGTAACGTCTTCCCCTTCCCGCTTAACATCTGCCTTACCAATCGGCAATGTGTAATCGTCTACCGGGACTTCGCCTTTAATAAGACGATATGCACGCTTATGCTCAAAAAATAGCACTGGATCTTCATCGCGGATTGCTGCTTTTAATAAGCCTTTAGCATCATACGGTGTTGAAGGTATAACAATTTTCAACCCTGGTGTTCCTGCAAAAAGTGCCTCTACAGATTGCGAATGGTAAAGTGCTCCGTGAATACCTCCACCAAATGGTGCACGTATAACCATCGGGCAAGACCAATCATTGTTTGAACGATAGCGGATTTTTGCTGCCTCAGAAACTATTTGGTTAACTGCAGGCATGATGAAGTCAGCGAATTGCATTTCGGCAATTGGACGCATTCCATACATCGCGGCACCAATACCAACACCTGCAATAGCACTCTCTGCAAGAGGTGTGTCAAGTACCCGATGTTCACCAAATTGATCGTAAAGACCTGCTGTCGCTTTGAAAACCCCACCTTTACGACCAACGTCCTCTCCTAAAATGAAAACACGCTCATCACGTTCCATCTCTTCCTTCATCGCTAATGTAATCGCATCAATATAAGACATTACTGCCATTACACGTCACCTCCGTCCACTGGTGCATATACGTATTTCATAGCATGCTCTGGTGGTGCATACGGAGCAGCTTCTGCATAATCTGTTGCTTCATTCACCTCTGCCATGACACGTTCTTCTATTTCAGCACGAAGTTTTTCCGTCATAACACCAGTATCCATTAGATACTTTTCAAATAACAAAATTGGATCCTTTGCCTTTCCTTCTGCTATATCCTCAGCAGTTCGGTATTGACGATCATCGTCATCCGAAGAATGGGCCGTTAAGCGATACGTCACTGTCTCTATCAAACTTGGTCCTTCACCTCTACGAGCACGATCAGCCGCTTCTTTCACAACCTTATATACTTGCAACGGACATTTTCCATCAACTGTAACACCTGGCATACCATAGCCAATACCGCGATCTGATACTTTCGCACAGCCTAATTGACGTTCAACTGGCACAGAAATTGCATATTGATTATTTTCTACCATTATAATTACCGGAAGCTTATGCACTCCTGCAAAGTTCGCACCTTCATGGAAATCACCTTGGTTAGATGAACCTTCACCGAGTGTAACGAAAGTAATAAAATCTTCCTTTTGTAGGCGCCCTGCTAAAGCTACACCCACCGCGTGCGGAACTTGTGTCGTAACTGGCGAAGAACCTGTTAAAATACGATTTTTCTTATGTCCAAAATGACCTGGCATTTGGCGCCCACCCGAGTTCGGATCCTCTGCTTTAGCAAATGCAGATAACATCAATTCTCTCGGTGTCATACCAAAATGTAAAACAACACCCATATCACGATAATAAGGTGCAATATAATCTTTGTTATGATCAAGAGCAAAGGCTGCCCCTACTTGCGCCGCCTCCTGACCCTGACAAGAAATAACAAACGGAATTTTACCAGAACGATTTAATAACCACATTCGTTCATCTAGTCTTCTTGCCATTAACATCGTTTCGAATATTGCAAGCACATCTTCATTTGTTAACCCTAAATCCTCATGCTTAATTTGAACACCTTGCATACGAACACCCCTTTCGAACGTTTCGCTTTCGCTACAAAAACACCTTTCTGGATACAGATAACTAAAGTAATTATGGCTCTTCATCAAAATATGTACTTGATTGCACATTCCACTCCAGAAAGGACATTTTCCTCGAACGACGTCACCTTCCTCTTTATGAGCACTTTTATCAATCTACCTGTTAATCAAGAACAGATTTTTGTTTTGACCCTAGACTTTAGTTACAAAAACTGCGAATCTTAAAAATGAATGGCGCGATGATCCACCGCTAACGCCGATTCCGCTAGCACCTCATTCAGTGACGGATGTGGATGAATGGCCTGACTTATTTCCCAAGGCGTTGCATCCAATAATTTAGCAAGCGATGCTTCTCCAATTAAATCTGTCACATGTGGACCTACCATATGAATACCCAAAATATCATTCGTTTCTTCATCAGCAACAATTTTTACAAAACCATCTGTCTCTCCATTAACTAGTGCTTTTCCAATCGCCTTGAACGGAAACTTACCAACCTTCAATGAAAAACCTTGCTCTTGTGCATCCCTTTCTGTTAAGCCAATACTTGCGACCTCAGGGTAAGAATAGACACATTTTGGAACATTTAGAACATCAAGTCCCTCTGTTTTACCCGTTGCAATATGCTCAATAGCAGACACCCCTTCGTGTGAGGCAACATGCGCTAATTGTAAGCCACCGATAACATCCCCTATGGCATACATATGTGATTCCTTCGTTTGATACGAATCATTGACTTTGATAAATCCACTTTCTACTTCAATTTCTGTATTTTCTAAACCAATACCTTGTGTATTGGCTTCACGTCCAACACAAAGCAATAATTTATCTGCCTCAAATAATTCATCCTTATCATTTACTTTTGCAGAAATGAAAACGTTATCATTTTCAATTTTAAAGGATCCTGAATCTAAGCGAGCGTTCGTCACAATGCGGACGCCTCTTTTTTCAAGTTGCTTTGTTACTTCTTTTACAATATCCGCATCCTCTGCAGGTAAAATGGATGGCCCATATTCAATGACCGTTACGTAAACCCCAAAATCGCAAAGCATCGAGGCCCATTCAATTCCAATAACTCCTCCGCCAACAATTAACAACGACTTTGGCAGTTCTTCCATTTCCAATGCATGATCAGAGTTCATCACATATTTACCATCAACCGTTAGTCCCGCCATTCCTCTTGGCTTTGATCCTGTGGCAATGACAACATTTGTTGGAACTAGCATTTCATTTTCATCGCCATTACTCATTTCAACAGAAATAGTGCCAGGCATCGGTGAGAAAATAGATGGACCTAAAATTCGCCCTATTCCTTGATAAACGTCTATTTTACCCTTTTTCATCAGTGTATTCACACCTTGGCTCAATTGCTCAACAATAGCTTGCTTCCTTTCTTGCACTTTGTCGAATTGCAATGTAACCCCTTCGATATGAACACCATATTCTGCCGCAGTTTTATTTGCCATACGATACACTTCAGCACTTCGAAGTAAGGCCTTACTTGGTATACAGCCTTTATGCAAGCATGTTCCACCTAGTCGTTCACGTTCGACAATAGCTGTTTTTAAGCCCAACTGTGCAGCTCGAATTGCAGCTACATAACCCCCTGTACCTCCGCCTAAAATGACAACATCATAGTTTTGAGCCATATAGATTCCCCCTTGTGAGACAAATGCTAATCATTCATGTAATCTATTAATTTACGATAAAGTTAGAAGAAGTCGACAATGCGACTTCTTTCAACGAATAAGCGGTTTTTAACGACCGTGTAAAATATTTTTTTCATTTTTTAAGAATTGGCTACGAGACTTTGATACTCGAGCGATACGTTCTTCTGCCAAACGATTAGCTGCTACATACGTCGGTATACCATCACGTTTAGAAATCGCGAAGATTTTTTCAAGACTATCGTAAATGCCTTCGACACGTTTCATTGCACGTTCACGGTTATATCCATATAATTCATCAGCTACATTTATTACTCCACCAGCATTAATTACATAATCAGGTGCATAGACTATTTCTAATTCATGTAAATAATCACCATGTCGAGAATCTTGTAATTGGTTATTGGCAGAACCTGCGATAACCTTTGCTTTTAGTTGCGGAATCGTTTCATCATTTAAAATCGCTCCTAATGCACAAGGTGCGAAAATATCAACTTCCTGTGAATAGATTTCCTCCGGTGCTACAGCAGTCGCATCAAAATCATTCACAACGCGATCAATTGCCGCTTGATTAATGTCTGTAACAACAAGTTTTGCACCTTCATTATGTAAATATTCGCAAAGCTTGTAGGCTACGTTTCCTAAACCTTGTACAGAAATAGTACGTCCCTCTAATGAGTCAGATCCAAATGCTTCTTTTGCTGCCGCTTTCATCCCAAGGTAAACGCCGTATGCAGTTACTGGTGAAGGATTTCCTGATGAACCAAAAGCAGGGGAAATTCCCGTTACATAATTTGTTTCCTCATGCATTAAATCCATATCTGTTACTGTTGTACCTACATCTTCTGCCGTAATATAGCGACCATTAAGCCCTTGGATAAAACGTCCTAGTGCACGGAACATTTCTTCATTTTTATCTTTAAATGGGTCACCGATAATAACCGTTTTTCCACCGCCAAGGTTTAAACCAGCTGCAGCATTTTTATAGGTCATCCCTCTTGCTAAACGCAATGCATCCTCTATTGCATTTTCTTCTGATGCATATGTCCACATACGTGCCCCGCCTAATGCTGGTCCAAGTGTTGTGTCATGGATAGCGATAATCGCTTTTAACCCTGATGCTTCATCTTGGCAAAATACCAATTGTTCATAATCATACTTTTCCATATACTTGAAGATTTCCATGAAAACTCGCCCCTTTGCTTTGGAAAGTGCATCCCCAAATGCCCATTCCAATTCAGTATAATTAGTGTATCAATTATGCCTCGGCATAACTGCGTCCGGAATCGGCTTTGTGCATAGGCCTGCACGAGGGCCGACACGATGTCGGTCATTTCGGTAATGCCACAGGACGTGGCGTTTTTACCGACGCAGGTCAGTTAGCCATTTTCGCATGGATGCAATGATTTTAGGCTAACATCCTATATTGAATTGTTTTCCGATTCTGTGACATCCGCCGGAGGCTTTAAATTCTTTCACCAGGTATTTGGATACCTGCTGAAAAAATTTAAAATTGTTTAACAATGGATAATATTGCTCCATTTAATTTTACAATACTGACAATTTCACAATTTAGCAACTATTATTACATTTTCTTGTTTAAGTAAGAATTTTCTAAAGATTCAGTTACAATTATCACGTTTTGTCTTACTTATTTTTGAGTTCATCAGTTCCATAGTTTTATAACGTTTCTTGACATTCCAATATCCACAGGTACAATTAAACTTAGGAATAAGGAGGGACATGCATGGCTCGTTTTGCTGCATTTATAGTAATGCTTATTCCCGGTCTTATGGCTGCAGGTGGCATTAAATTTATGCGTGATACATTATTTGGTAAGCTCATTTCACCTTTCCCATTTTTATGGCTACAATTTGTCGTTGGCATTATTCTTTTTGTTATAGGCTTTGGCTTTTTCGCAGGTTTTTTACTTCACCGCGATCGGAAAAATGGAAAAGTGGCTCCGCGCTTCCAGAAAAAATAAAAATAGCTATCCTAATAAGTCTCAACAAACTTATTGGATAGCTATTTTTATCTTCATTCAAAATCTTCAGCTACACTGTTTATCTGTAGCGAAAGCGAAGCGACAGCAACATTGTTTATCTGTTGCGAAAGCGAAGCGACAGCAACATTGTTTATCTGTTGCGAAAGCGAAGCGACAGCAACATTGTTTATCTGTTGCGAAAGCGAAGCGACAGC